>JBNMHS010000009.1:0-51868 GCA_050872885.1 Acetatifactor sp. | reverse complement strand
GGTCACAGCCGCTCGGATATCCACTTCACGCAAGGTTGCCCCCAGCGTCTCTGCCAGCCTGCAGGCATTTTCATAGGTCCGGTCCGTTGTTCCGAAGCAGGGCATTGTTACGGCAATGATCCCTTTTCTCGGCAGTTCCAGAAGATCGAAAGCTCTCACAGTTACCAACAGCGCCAGCGTGGAATCCAGCCCACCGGAAATACCGAGAACCGCTGTTTTGCACCCGGTATGCTCATATCGTTTTTTGAGTCCGTAGGCCTGAATGGACAAGATATCCTCGCATCTTTGCTCCCGCTCCGCAGGATTCTCCGGCACAAAAGGATGCGCGGCGAACTTCCGTTCCAGTTTTGTCCGGGTAAGTTTCATGGAAAAAGGGATCGTAAGATAGGGCTTGGCAGGACTCTTTCCAAAGGTTCCCATTCTTCTGCGCTCGCTGTTTATTTTCAGTACATCCAGATCTCCGTAGAGAATTCCTGTCGTAAAGCGGGCGGACTGTGTAAGAAGGGTTCCGTTCTCCGCAATCAGATTATGTCCTCCGAATACTAAATCCTGCGTAGATTCTCCCTCTCCCGCAGATGTATAGATGTATCCGCACAGCAATCTGGCACTGGCTGATTTTACCAGCAGTGTCCGATAGGCATCCTTGGATACTGTTTCATTGGAAGCCGACAGGTTAGCGATCACAGTTGCCCCCATCAGCGCATGGGATGTCGAAGGCGGATCCGCCACCCACAGATCCTCGCATATCTCACAGCCCAGCACAAGTTCCGGAAGTTCCTCACAGCGAAACAGCAGATTCGTCCCAAACGGCACCGTCTGTCCCGCAATGGTATATTCCTGCACCGTTTCCTCTCCCGGCGTAAAATGTCTGCCCTCATAGAATTCCGCATACGTCGGAATATTCTTTTTGGGTACCATTCCCAGAATTCTTCCCTGATACAAAACCGCAGCCACATTATACAGGCGCCCGTTTTTTTCTATCGGAAGTCCTACCAGGACCAGTGCCTGTAAATGCTTTGTTTCTTCCGTTATCTTTAAAAGGGCTTCTTTGGCCTTTTCCAGTAAAAGATTCTGCAAAAAAAGATCATGGCAGGTATATCCGGTAATACACAGTTCCGGAAATACCACGATCTTCGCTCCGTGTTCACAGGCTTCCCGCATCTGTGTACAGATCACCTGCGCGTTATAGACAGGATCCGCCACCCGGATCTTTGGTGTGGCGGATGCAACTTTGACAAATCCCTGTTTCATAAACTCCCTCGCTCTACTGAATCATCTGCTTTAATTCATCCACGGTAAAGTTATAATTCTTATTGCAGAAATGGCAGTTCACTTCAATATCTTCGCCATCATCGATCATGGACTGCAATTCTTCTCTTCCGATGCTGATCAATGCTTTTCTCACTCTGTCCTTGCTGCAGTTGCAGGAGAACTCCACCGGAAGGGTATCGGTCACCTCCACATCCATGCCCGCCAGCAGCACTTCCAGCATCTGTTCCGGTGTCTTTCCGGCATCCAGCATAGTGGTCACGGAAGAGAGGTTCTTAATATTCTCCTCCAGTCTGCCGATCACTTCCTCTTCCGCAAAAGGCATCAGCTGCACAATGAATCCGCCGGCCTGTCTGACAGTATTATCTCTGTTCATCAGAACTCCCAGTCCCACAACAGAAGGTACCTGTTCCGATACCGCAAAATAATACGTCAGGTCTTCTGCGATCTCACCTGTCTGTAATTCCGTCTGTCCCACATAGGGATCCTTCAGTCCCATATCGCGGATCACGCTTAAAACACCGGCACCAACTGCACCTCCGACATCAAGCTTTCCCTGTGCATTGGCAGGCAGAATGACATCCGGCACGTTGGCATACCCCTTTACATGACCGTTCATGTCTGCAGTGACCGTCAATCCCCCAACTGGTCCGTCTCCTTTGATCTGAAGCGTAATTAATTCATCGTCACCTTTTAACATGCTGCCCATCATGGCTCCCGCACTGAGCAGTCTTCCCAGCGCAGCCGTTACTACAGGACTTGTATTATGTGCTGCTCTCGCAGTTTCCACTGTTTCTCTTGTCGTGCAGGCGAATGCCCGGATCTGCGCATTGGCCGCCGTTGCACGTACCATATAATCCTTCATATTTATTCCATGTACCTTTCTGTCTACAGCTCTTTCTGCTGTTCTTTTGCTACGATATATACTCTTTCGCTGGTCTCCTTTGCCGTCTCACCGGTATCGGAATCCCTGATCTCAAGAATTTTCAGTCCGGCCTGCTCCACAAGCTTACGCATCTGCTCTACGGTATAGCCCCGCTGCAGATGCGTCTCGGTAAATCTGCGGAAGGTCTCGCCCTCTTCCCGGACAAAAACTGTCAGATCATACTCATTGATCTCTTCCTCGGGATCATAATAATTCTCCCAGATAAAACTGCAGTCCTCACGGTTCTCTGCGATCGTCGTATCACCGATGACTTCCCGGTATTTGTAGTCCGTATTAAAATCAAAAATGAAAATACCGCCCGGATAGAGATAATTATTCACCAGTCCGAATACTTGCAGCAATTCCTCTTCTTCCAGGATATAATTCACGGAGTCACACACACTGATCACCGTTCCCACAGTGGAATACAGATCCAGTTCCCGCATATCCTGATGCAGATACAGGATCTCTGAACCGCTCTGTGCTTTTTTATCCATGGCAATGCCCAGCATCTCCTCGGAGTTATCCACGCCGATGCAGTCATATCCCTTTTGATACAAAAGTTCTGTCAAAGTGCCGGTGCCGCATCCCAGATCCACCACCAGATTCCGCTCAGAATCCAGAATTCCTTCCGCATCCCGCTCCGGCTTCGACACTCCGTAGGCTGCGATCAGCTGATCCAGCCGTTCACACCACATCTCATAGGGAGTGTTATCCATCAATTCATCATATACTCTTGCAAAGTCTGTATAGATCTCTTCTGTGTTCTCCATAATTACAGCATCTCCAGTTTTTTAGAAAATAGTCCCCAATGCGCCGAAGACTCCCATGCTGAGCAGTCCCATGATCACACCTGCCAGAACCACACCGCACATTACCGCAATAACACTGGACTTAAAATCCATGTCCAGCAGGCTGGCTGCCAGTGTTCCGGTCCATGCTCCGGTTCCGGGAAGCGGAATTCCCACAAAGAGAAGCAGCGCCACGAACAGACCTCTGCCCGCTTTTGCCTGTAACTTCTGACCACCCTTGTGTCCCTTTTCCAGACAGAATGTGAAAAACTTACCGATGACCGGCTTGTCCGCACCCCATTCCAGCACTTTTCTCGCAAAAAAGAAAATAACGGGAACCGGAAGCATATTTCCCAGAATACAGATGATGTAACTGGGAAGCAGTGGAAGGTTCATACCTACAGCGATGGGGATTGCACCTCGCAGCTCAATCAGGGGAACCATTGATACCAGGAAAATGATCAAATATTTTTTTAACATGTGTTTACTCCATTCTTTTATTGTTTCATTATACCCGCTTTTCCAGATAGTCTTTCAGAAAAGCGATCAGTCTGTCCATTTCCTCATCCGTACCGATGGTGATACGCAGGGAATTGGCGATTCTCGGCTTGTTCCAGTGTCTGACATAGATGTCTGCCGTGCGAAGCGCCCGGAACAGTTCTTCCGCGGGGACCTCCTTATGGGAAGCAAAAATAAAGTTTGCCCTGGAATCCGGAAAAGTAAAGCCCAGGTCCGTCAGTTCTTTCTTGATCCGCTCTCTGGTAGCCACGATCTTTGCTGTCGTCTCTTTGAAATAGGCATCATCCTTTACCGCTTCCACACCCATGACCTGTGAAGGAAGGTTCATGGTGTAGGAATTGAACGAGAATTTTACATCATTCAGATAGTGGATCAGTTTTTCATTGCCGATACAGAAGCCGATACGCATTCCCGCCATGGCCCTGGACTTGGAAAAGGTCTGTACTACCAGAAGATTCTCATATTTCTCTAACAGAGGCAGTGCACTCCTGCCACCGAAATCCACATACGCTTCATCCACGATCACGACTACATCCGGATTGGCCTGCAGGATCTCCTCGATCAGTTCCAGCGGCTCTTCCACGCCGGTAGGTGCATTGGGATTAGGGAAGATTACACCGCCATTGGGCTGCTTATAATCCTCCGGATCGATATGCCAGTTCTCATTCAGGGCACAGGTACGATACGGGATCCGGTACAGATCTGCCCATACATCATAGAAAGAATAGGTCACATCCGGGAACAGTATCGGCTTTCCGCTGTTGAAAAACGTCAAAAATGCCATGGACAATACATCATCGGAGCCCACGCCCACGAATACCTGTTCCGGCTTCACACCGTAGTATGCTGCCAGAGCGTCCACCAACGGCTGGGCATTGGAATTCGGATACAGCCGCAGTGCTGTGCTCTCCAGATTCTCCGCTGCCTTACGCACACCGGGTGCCGGAGGATAAGGACACTCATTCGTATTCAGTTTGATCATGTTCGGGCGGTTCGGCTGCTCTCCTGCCACATAAGGAACCACCTTACGTACATTTTCTTCCCACTTCATATTAAAAACCATGCCTTTCTCTCATTTCATAAAATAGTGCTGCCGGATTCCCGGCGCATCAACTCTTCCGTATAGATCTTCACCTGCTTGGGAAGTCCCAGCCGTTCATAGCAGCGGATCAGTCCCCGCAGCGGTTCCTCTCCCGAACTTCGCAGTGCCAGTATCGGCTGCGTTTCATAGGCTGCGTTATAATACCAGACAGCTGCTTCTTCTGTATCTTCCGACTCCTCATAGAAGTGTCCCAGTTCACAACAGATCTCCGAGCATCCCTCTCCCGCGATCACCTTGGAAGCATATTTAAAAAACGATACCGGGTCACCACGCAGTCTGGCCGCTCTTGCCGCCACGCAACAGCCTTCCGCGATCTCATCCGCACTTCTGTCCGGGGAGGCTGTTTCTGTCTGAAAATAACTTTCCGCTTCCAGGAAATCCCTTGTTTCTCCTGCCAGGAACAGTTCTCTGGCATACATCCCGTAAAGTCTTCGGGAAAGGCATCTCCCCTGCATGATCTGTTTTCGAAAATTCGCCAGATCCCTGCCTGCATGATTCTGCTCCGGTAAATGGGTGATCACGATATCACTGTCGTAGATCACAGGTTCCAGCCGTATCATCTCATGGATCGGTTCCTCCCATACGAAGTTTCGCAGTCTCCGGAATAGTTTCGGACGATATTCCTCATCAAAATTATACACAGTGCCGTTCTGCAGTTGATTGCCGTATTTCATCTGGACGATTTCGATCTCCGGAAGCAGTGTCTCTTTTAACAGGCGAAACCGCTGCCTGTTTTCTTCCGAAAGAACCTCGTCCGCATCCGCAGAATAAATGTATTCCATCGTCGCTTTGGAAAAAGCGAAATTCCGCGCCGCGCTGAAATCATCGTTCCAGGTAAAATCATACAGCTTATCGGTGTACTCTGCCGCGATCTGTCCGGTGGCATCTGTGGATCCCGTATCCACGATAACGATCTCATCCACCAGGTCTCTGACACTGTCCAGACATCTTGCCAGGATCCGTTCTTCATTTTTTACAATCATACACAAAGATATTGTGATCATTCCGGATCTCCGTTTCCGCACTGTTATGTGCGTTCTCTTTCCTACAGCACCTTGGATAAGAACTCCTGTAATCTGGGACTCTGGGGATTATTGAAGAATTCCTGCGGGGTATTCTCCTCCATAATATTACCGCCATCCATGAAGAGCACCTTCGTACCTACTTCTCTGGCAAATCCCATCTCATGGGTTACGACCACCATGGTCATGCCGCTCTCTGCCAGTTCTTTCATTACTTCCAGTACTTCTCCTACCATCTCGGGATCCAGTGCGGAAGTAGGCTCATCAAACAGCATTACTCTGGGATTCATTGCAAGGGATCTTACAATAGCAATTCTCTGCTTCTGGCCGCCGCTCAGAGATGCCGGGTAAGCGTCAGCTTTTTCCTCCAGCCCTACTCTTTTCAACAGTTTCAGGGCATTCTCTTTTGCCTCTTCCTCACCCATCAGTTTTAACTTCACGGGAGCCAGGGTAATATTATTCATGATCGTCAGATTATTGAACAGGTTAAAATGCTGGAATACCATGCCCATATGCTGACGTACCTTATTGATATCTATCTTGGGATCCGTGATATTCTGTCCATCGAACCAGATTTCACCGCTGGTAGGTCTCTCCAGCAGATTCAGGCAGCGCAGAAAAGTACTCTTACCGGAACCGGAAGGTCCTACCACCACGATCTTCTCACCGGGGTGAATATGATAATTCACTCCTTTTAATACCTGATTATCTTCAAAGCTTTTATGCAGATCTTTAACGATTATCACTCTTACGCAGTCTCCTTTCCAGTTTTGCAAGCAGGATGGACAATACCTTGGTCAATACAAAATAGATGAACGCAATACCAAGCAGCGGTGTAAATACATCAAACAGCTTGGATGTCATCTGATTGGCCACACGGGTAAGGTCACTCATTCCTACATAACCTACAATAGAGGTCTCCTTGATCAGCACGATAAATTCATTGCCCAGAGGCGGCAGAATACTCTTAAATGCCTGTGGGATGATAATATAACGCATCGTCTGGAGTTTGTTCAGTCCCAGAGATCTGCCGGCTTCCATCTGTCCCTTGTCCACCGCCAGGATACCGGCTCTGACGATCTCTGCCACATAAGCGCCGGAATTGATACCGAAAGTCAGGCTGGCGATCAGTACGCTGTTCTTGCAGGTAGCCAGTATACCGGACCACATGATCAGCAACTGTACCGTGGTCGGCGTTCCGCGGATAATATCAATATAGGCACCGGCGATCCGGGATGCTATGGTCCTGGATCCGTTCTTTCTCGTAGATAATTTCAGAAATGCCGCTATGGTTCCGATCAGGATACCGAGCAGTGCCGCAAAAAAAGAAACCTCTAAGGTGACTCCCAGGCCTTTCAGATAAAGCTTCCATCTGTCCGCTTCAATGAAGGCTGCATAAATATGTTGCCAGATATTTTGCATGTTATTTCCTATGCCTTTCTTGTGAATGTAAAGTGTATAATTTGCTCAACAGTATATGTTGCCTACCTTAATATAGCAAAAAGAAGAGAATGGTACAAGCCATTCTCTACTTTTTCGTGTATATTTTGTATAAAAATTATAACGTGTTATTCACCGATATACTGAGCTACCAGGGCATCAAAGGTACCGTCTGCCTTAAGATCTGCCAGTGCCTGGTTTACCTGCTCTACCAGTTCGCTTCCCTTAGGAAGTGCGATAGCATATTCCTCAGCTTCAAAACCGAAATCCGCACCGTCTATGATCTTTACCTTGCCCTCGAACTTGGTATTGAATACTTCTGCGGGGTTCTTGTCAATGATAACAGCATCTACTCTGCCGTTTACCAGATCGTTTACAGCGTCAATGGCTCTGTTGTAGGTCTGTGCGGTAGCGCCCTCGATATCCTCTGCCAGGAACATACCTGTGGTACCCAGCTGGCATCCGATGGTCTTGTTCTTCAGATCATCTGCGGTTGCGATATCGGAATCTGCTGCTACGATCACATACTGTACAGCTTCATAATAAGGATCGGAGAAATCCACCTGCTCCTTACGCTCCTCAGTAACGGTCATACCTGCGATAGCACCATCGATTCTGTTGCCGATGGAACTTACCAGAGAATCAAACTCCATGTTCTCCACCTGGACTTCCTTGCCAAGCTTCTCGCCTACTGCTTTGATCAGAGCTACGTCGAATCCGTCGGGTTCTCCGTCATCTCCTACATACTCAAAAGGAGGGAACTCTGCGTTGGTACCGAATACCAGTACGCCACCCTCGGTCGTAGCTGCTGCCTCAGTCGTAGCTGCTGCTTCTGTGGTTGCTGCCGCTGTCTCTGCCACGCTGCTCTCAGAAGCCTGAGTGCTTTCATTTGCTGCGGAATCAGAACCGCAGCCGGTCAGCATTGCTGTGCACATTACTGTTGCAAGTAACATTGCGATTGCCTTTTTCATAATATTTTCCTCCTGTCTGTTTTTCGAAACCACCATGGTCTCTAAACTTTAGTTACTATAGCACTTTTTAAAAATATGCGCAACTATTTATGCATAAATATACGTTACGCCTTGCCGCAGAAACAACAGACACAGGATTTCCAGCCAAAATGTTATGATAATATAAGGGACAAACGGTTCCGGAGTACGCAGCCTTCCGCTCAGCGTTACATTTCCCTTTGCCAATTGTACAATCGTCAATAAGATTACCGCCGATAACATATGAAGCAGAAAACAAAGCATTTCTCCCCGCCAGCGACAGCCTGCCACAGCACACACAGAAAACGCGTGGCTGTCAGCCCGTCCGTACATTCTGGCAAACAGACATTGCTGCAGAATCACAAACAGTACTGTTGCGATCACTTGTTGTACATCAATTTCCTTCAGACTTCTGCAATGATTTACGACTGCGAATTGCCCGTTTCCCGGCAGACACAATAAAAAGAATGTCCATAACAGGCACCACCACCATACATAATTATACACATAGCTGCTCTTTGCATCCATGTATGCTGCTGCCAGCAGTCCTCCGGCCAGCAGGCCCAATAACACTTCTTCCGCTCCCGTATACAACATCCGGTTTTCTCCCGGGATCATCTGCATCCTTCTCTCCAGCCCACATATTGCAACGATGATTCCGGCATTTCCCAAGGCCAGGCTGCCAAGGATTCCCCATTCCTTTTTCCCGCAATATCCGATTCCCTGAAATGAGCCTATATGCAGTAACCAGACAGCACTGCCGTAAACCGTCCCACCCAGGAAACCCATCCATAGTATTCCTTTCCAGAGCGCCATCCTCTGCCAATCCTCCTTATCGCAGACGCGTACGCAATTCATCCAGCACAGTACCCGACACTCCGATCACACTGATCGTCGGGTGATCCTCGAGTTTCTTATCTCCTTTGTAAGCCCGCACCACGATCTCCAGTTTTTGATTTTCGGGCGTATACAGAGGTACCGCAAACTGCAGTTCTTCCGTAATTCTGTAGCCCGGATTTTCTTCGTAATCATATGTTTTGTTTAGTTCGGGATCCAGAGCAGTCATACACTCCGGGAAGATGACTTCCACACGGTCCGCATAGCCCCACGTTGTAAACGTAAGGATTCCGCTCTCTCCGCATTTAAAAACCGGGGCTTTGGGTGTCAGTACACGTTCCACACTGCTTTCCAATGCGAATTCTGTGGTTCCGTAAATGCAGCTGCTCTCATTTCCCACGTTGTCAACAGCATACCCAAGCACTGTAAAATCTCCGCTGAACAAGGGATCATCTTTGGTAATTGTGATCGTGATATACCCGTCCTCTGCCGGGATATATGTTTTTGAAACGGCATTATCAGTATTGTTGATCGTAATATAAAATTTCCGTATGCCGCTTATAAAGTCTTCCGCCTTTACCCGAAGGGTGATCTCTCCGTCTCTGCGGTCGATCAGTTTGCGATTTTCCAGAACTTCCATACCACGGATCACCGGTGCCTCCCCGTCTGCAATTAATACAATTTTATTTTTTTCATCCTCCGAGTGTACCGAATACACTTTCTCTGTTCCTATGTCTGCTCCCGCTGCCGGGATCACCTGTATCCTCTGCCCTGACAGTTCTCTGTCAATCATAAACTTCTGAACCCCTGTCAGTTCTTTGTTCCGGTCAGATCTTATTGTATACGAGTACGGATACTGCCGCAGCACCGTACTTCCCTCTGTCGCATAGGACAATCCGGAAGCATCCGTGCGAAGCGTTCCGTTCGTGATCTCTGACGAAGGAGTATGTATCCGGTTTTTTGCCCGGCTGCCATCCGGCATCACTGTCTCATAAATCGTTTCATTAAGCTGATAGTCTTCTCTTGCCGGGCCTTCCATATAGGATGCGTTTCTTAATGTAAACGGAGTTTTTCCATCTGCCCGGATATACCACATTTTATCTGCCGCTTTGTATATATTCTCCGCATCTTCATCTATTGACAGCTGTCTTGTATATATTTTCCATAAGACATTTCCTTCTTCTATACGTATATGAGTGGTTTTTCCGACATTTCCCGCCACATCCACTGCCGCGACATGCAGATATTGTACCGTTCCGGCCGTAATCACATCTATCCATGGATTCTGTACGTAATTTGCCTTCTCTGTGGCCACCGTACCTTCATTTTGATCTACCAGCCAGTAGTAACCCTTTACTCCACTGACCAGCGTATTTTTTGTGATGTTGGAATCGCACAGTTTCGAAGTACTTCCGGACAGATAGGATTCTACTTTATGATAATAATCAGTTCCTTTGTCTTCCGGTTTTGTCCAGGTGATCCGGATTTTCTGACTTCCCAAGGCTTCTATTGTAATCTTGTCGGATATTTTCTCCGGGGCGGCCCGATCCGTTGCAGTGACCCCCTCCAGGCTCAGGGTATCCTGAAAGCCCATATTTTCTGAATGAATTCCGATATATCCGTTTCCGCTGCGCACACCGCTTTTCTCTTCATACCGGTATGCTCCGGCCGTGTTAATATAATTGCTGCCGCCATAAGCCGGCGTACTGACAGCAGGCTGTGTCACAGCCCAATACCCCTGTGCAAATACCGTTCCTCCATTACAGAACGGATCATCGAATCCGACCCAGCTTTGTCCGATCCCTGTTTCCGACAGACGGACTCTTACTTCATTACCGTTTGCAGAATCCGAGGCAATTCTCCATCCGTCCAACGGCCACCACTTTTCCCCGTTTACCATGGCATAGCTGTCTGCCGATACATTCTCCTGCCATTTTCCATTGACCTGATAGTATCGTTCCCGGTCCGGCTTTTCAATTCCGTATAAATAACCGCCCACCGAGTCTCTCCAATCGGGACCGTAAGCGTTCGGTCCGTGCAGTGTTATATACTGCCAGGTATTAGCAAGTCCCACATCTTTAAAATATCTTAATTTTAATTCTCTGATTTCCTGTTTATATGTCCCGGCGGTTCCCCCCTGATAACCGGCACCTCCTCCTGCCATACCGGACTGCCCGTTGTTTTCGCGGACCACACTGGCCGAACTGCCTCCGGCTCCTCCATGTCCCTGCGCATAAGCTCCCCCTCCGCCTCCGGCAATCAGAAGTGTTCCTTTTTGATCCGATATGACCGATGTCATTCCACCGCCCTTGCCATAGGCAGATGCACTGCCGCCGCCATGATAACCGTCTGTTCCTCCCACGGTACAGGTCAGTATTTCCCCCTGCTTCAGCCAGAATGTTCCCGTCACGCTGCCGCCATATCCTCCATGATATGCGCCATAGCTTTGTCCCTGTGCTCCCATGGCTTCTATCGTATAAATGCCGGTATAAGGAACCACATATTTTTCCTGTCTTTTTCTATAAATGAAACTCTTATTTATTTCCGTAATGCTGTTGATATCTTTTGCACTGTTTACACGGATCCAGGCACCGTCTTCTCTCTTTTGATATACCAGATAGGTTTTGTTGTTTCGATCTGCCTGAGACCATGACAGATCTACTGCGCCTCTCCCACCATCCGTCCTGTAATTATCAACGGCCTGTAGTTTCAGATCGATCCACTGTGCATACAGTGTAATATTCCCTGACGGTATGAATTGCTCACCCGGTACACCTGCCGGAAGCGTAAAGGCATTGTCATAATACCATCCGCCGAAGGACATACCTTTCTTACCGGTTGCAGGCAGTATAACAGGATCCGCCTTATAAACCGCTTCCACCGTATCCGTGTTTCCGTCAACGGCAGGAAATCTATAGATATTATTTGTAATCTGCCCCAGAAACGGCTGATGTCTCATCCATTCCGTAAAATGTTTCGTTCCTGTAATCGGAGCCACTTTTGAACCACCATTTGTTTCAAAAAATACCGTATATCCGGCAGGCGGCTGGATAAGTTCTTCCCGGATTCTATATTTTGCGGCATACGATTCCGTTATTATGTATCTGTCCAGACCATCGTATGTTCCGCCTGCGGCATCGATCACGAATGTGCCCGTACTTTTGCGCCATTGTGCATACAGAGTGATCTGTCCCTGATCTTCTCCCCAGGTAGTTCTGTCCTGCCAGTCTGCGCTGCAAAGATTATAGATTTCCGCCTTATCCTCGTAAGAAGTTCCCGATCCATCCGGTCTGGTGTTCCACCCGGCAAACACATAGCCTGTTCTGCTATAACCGTTCTCTGTCAGATGTGTCACCGGTGTGATCGCCTGTCCCTCATATTCTGCAGCATTGTTGTACATATGATAGCTTACCGGCATCATGCCCGTTATATCATTTCCACCGCTGTTTGGATGATAATTAACAAAATATTGATTTGGGGAGATATCCTTACATTGATGCGGGGAAAATGCCACGCCCTGTTCCAGGTTATTACAAAACGGACAGAGATAATAATAATTTACCGGCTTCTCTTTCTCCCCCACATCCAAATATTGTATGGATGCTGCTGCCTCCCGGCTCATATAGATATTGGACTGTTCTATCGCTTCTCCGCAATCAACGCAAAATGCTTTCCATCCCGAATAATAATACTTCATACACTTTTGGTTTCTAAAGGGAACTTCATGCCAGGTACTATAAGGATACCCATCATGAATGCACTGTCCCGCACGATGAACTACCTTCCAGAAACCAACGGGTATCTCCCCGTATCTCGCGTATTTATAATAGTGCTCTCCCTTTTCAAGGCTTCGCAAAGAGGACTCTGTTCCGGTGTATACAGTCGTACTGTCATTTTCCGCATACCATGTATAATTCCGGTCACCGGCGCAGGTGGTAAACGCCTCTCCGTCCGGACTGAACGACACATAAGGACTGTTATATATGGTCTTTTTCTCTTCTGCTTCCGCATAACACGGAAGCATGATCGCCATCCCCAACGTCAGCAGCCCGGTCAGACACCCAAGAATGTGTTTTCTTCTTATCATTGGTATCCTCCATTTTACTTTGTTACGGCACTAATAAGAATTACAGACCTTAACGGCACGCAGCGATCCCTGCGCCAGTACCGTATAAAATCCGGCTACATTTTCTTTGTCCAGATAAATATTCACTCTCTGCGCCGGCGTTACAGCGTCATTGCCGTCGATTGCTGTCCCACTCTGGTCAAACACTTCCTGGACAAACACATTCTCCCACAGTATCTCTCCGGTATCATTTTCATTTTCGCGGTTCACGCAGTAAATATGAATCCTGTCCCCGGCACGCAGTACTCCTCCCACGACCTGATACAGGTCTTCCGCCCGGAATCCCGCGATCACCGGTTCCTCCATCCGGCCTGTGACTTCTGCCTCTTCCTGTAGCATACCGTCAGTCAGAACGGTTCCTTTTTCTATTCCGTATATTGCAATCTTTCCGATTGCTTGGTCCATAGTTTCCAGTGCCGTTTCCGGCACGATTCTTTTATCGATTTCCGCTATGGCGACATATTGTTCCGCATTCTCCCCGGTGATCATTTTCCCTCTGGGGATTTCCGCTGCCACCACACAAACCTGCTGCTTCTCATATTCCGCAAGTGCTTTTTTCTCCGTCTGCAGCAAAAATACAAATACCGCTATTGCAGCCAGGAACGCCGCTATAATACTTCCGTTCCAGATTCTGTTCTTCCATTTCGGACTCATCTTCTGTTTCTTCATTTATTTCCTCCTCACTATTGTTGCTGACCACATCTACCAGCTTACCTTTCTCTGCGGTTACTGTAATCCCCAGAAAGCCCTCCACAGGATAGCTGATCTCACTGTACACACTGGTTGCCTCTATGATCTGGCCCTTCGGCGTCCTGACTTCTCCGAGACTTCCCTGCCATTCCCGTATCTGTCCATCGGCGTTTCGTTCCCATACCAGGACTCGTCCGCCCGTCACATTATAGATCGTGTAATTCAATATCCGTACCTGTCCGGAAATCAGCTTTTGATTAGCAGCCTCATACCGGTCATCCAGACCAAGGTTCTCCTTTATCGCAGAGCAATATCTGTCATATGCCTGTACCGGATCCCCGATGAGAACTCTGTGTGTTCTGCCATATTCCCGGACATCAATCACTGCCGACGCCAGATTGGATAATGCCAGGGCGTCCTCCAAATACAATGCCGACGCACTGTACATCGCCAGTTGTAACTGCATGCTCAGTAAAATTGCCAGAAATAATATCAGAAACAGTCCAAGTACCCAGGAAGCCTGCCCTTGTTCCGCATTTCTTCGGGCTTTTTTTGTTTTAATTTTTTGCGGTAGATACCCGCTTTTCCCGTATTTCATATTGCTCATCCAGCCTTCCCTGTATCTGTAAAACGATGCGATTGCCATATCCCACCGGTTCCAGTGTACTTCCTTCAAAATCTATCTGCGACACTCCCAACGCTTCCAATTCCGCGGTCAGCCGTACTTTTTCAGGCGTCTCCAGGAATCCAACCGTCTCCATCTTCAGCAGATATGCCCTTGCCAGCTGTCCGACCGCCGCTTTGGTACTGATCGTCTGTACATTTTCCATATAGCTCAGCATTACTACTGTAAGCGCCAGCGTACATAACCCCACTGCCAGAAGTTCTCCTATATTTCCGGGTTCCTTTTTTCTCTTGATCATATCGTATCCTCGATCCTAATAATCATGGTCTCCTCACACTCGATGCCATCAGGCTGTACATACTATACTCCGGTAAGAATATCCGCTGCTTTCGTCTGCATTGCCGTCACGATCGTCTGTATAAATGTTGTCAGGCTGTCCTTCATTACCACGCATAACAATAAGGCAATAATACACAATCCCACCGTGACAAGAATTCCGTCTATTCCCTGTTCCTGACGCATTGCATGTTCCTTGACTTTTCCCCAGATCTTTTGTAATTTTTTCATTTGCTTTTTCCTCTCTTTCCTTCTGTAAAAGTTTTTAAAATTTGGCTACTGCACGGAACATATATCCCACACAGACGTATAAAATAATTCCCAGCACCGCTCCCAGCATACCCAGCTGATAAAATGTAATGCTGCGGTCCAGGGCGCTTTTTTGCTGTTGCAGCACTGTCAGCTCCATATCCTTCAGCTGCTCTCCCATGTCTTTCAGCAAGTCCACTGCCTGTCCGGATTCTCCTGCCTGGATCAGTGTGATGCACAGTGCATCTATTTGACGGTTATCGAATTTCTGTTGAAAATCTGACAACGCCGTCACCAGATCCGACTGTATAACAAGATCCCCGGAAAGTTCCATCAGTGCCTGCTGCAATCTCCCCGTTCTCACACTCTGGCAGCATTCCGCCAAAGCATCCGTCACATAGACTCCTGCCCGGATCTGCACTTCCAGTGCCTGATAGATCAGCTCCAGTTCCGGCAGCATACTCCGGTTATCCCGACGGTTCAGGTATAACAGCAGCAATTCCGGCAGATAAAATAAGATCACCGCTGCCAGCAATGCATACCCCCAGCCCACCGTTCCCAGCGCCAGCGATCCTGCAAAGGCGATCAGCAACCGTATCAACAGATACTTTACCGGTGTGATCTTTTCCCCATAATGAAATTTTGCTCCATTCCTTCTCAAGTGATTTTCTGTTTTTGCGATCCAGTTTTCACAGTTCCGGTTCTGCCGGATCATTCCCGCGATTTCTTCACAGGAATGCAGCACTGTTCTCGGCACTGTTCCTGTTCCCAGCCGAAATACAAAAATGCCGCTCATCACCGCTCCCAATAACTGCGGTATCCATATAACCCTCCAGCTCATCTTAAGTTCCTCCTGTTCTTACCGGTGAAAGCCATATAATTTCCGAAGGAATAAAAAAATAATTCCCACGTAAATCCCAATTGCTATATGCCCCGGCAACGTACTGTATAAAACGTCCCGGACAGAAATGTCTACCAGCCGGTCCACTGTCAGCAGTGCGAACAGTGACATTGCCATAAGTAATCCCATATTGATACCGGCTTCCCGAAGCATCCCTTTCCGCTCTTCTTCCATACGCAGGTATTCTCTTGCCGATCGTCTGCTGCTGTCTACGAGCATTGTCAGATCTGCCATATAACGGATACTGACCTCCAGATTTCTGGCTAATTGTTTTACCTTTGGATGTTCTATGCGTTCCGCAAGAGACAGAAGTGCCAGTGAGCTGTCTCCCGTTGTCTGTGCCTCGTAAGCACATTCTTCCAGTGCACCCTTTAAAGGTTCCTCCACATATTTACTGACCTGCCCCAGCACCATAGTGATCTCACCGGCCGTAAGACTATAATTTCCGAGAAAGTTCAGGCACTTCAGCAGATTGTCATTGACCGACCGGAGTTCTCCGGCTCTCATTGTGCTCAGGATCAGGTATTCCGCCCCGCAAAGCAATCCGCTCCCCAGCGCCGCCACTGTAAATCTGCCGGTTATTCCCTGCAGCAGACAGAAGACCAGCATCATGCCAAGAAGATTTCCGGCGATCCACTTTTCCGCCGTATACCCGGGAAATCTCCGTCGTATTCCGCAATAACAGAGGAACTCCTCTACCCGGTAGATCAGTGTATTTTTACGCTGTAGTTCCTGTAACCGACGACGTTTTTCCAGCGCACGTAATCTTGCCGACTGATCCATCCCCTCTCTGGTTTTGCTGAGCAGTGTTTTTACCGTCTCCAGCCAGCGGATTCTTCCAAAAAGAAGCAGAAAACCCATAAATATTAAACAAAAGATCCATGCGTATATGATCATAAGTTTCTCCTCTCGTGTAATAATCAAAGCAGTCTCTCATACTCAAGATTCTCTTTCTCTGCATTCCAGCCCAGACAGGAAAAGATTTCCTTGACTTTATAATGTTCCATAAACACCAGTGTCTGAAAGCAGTCCATCATTTTCATCAATTCATTGCGGGAATATCTGCTGTCGTACATTGCGTAATCCACTATTTTCTCCGGAGCCCGGTCGGCAGAGGGTGCATGGACCGTAGCCGCGCAGATCTGCCCCGTATACGCGGCATTTAAAAGATATAACGCCTCTCCGCCTTTGACTTCTCCTATAATAAAGAAATCCACATCCATGGTAAGACCGGCAATGCTGATATGTTTCAGGTCGTAATTCACACTACTCTCCGATGTCCCCGGCAAGGAATGTAAAAACATAATGTCCGGATGAAACAGCGTTGTCAGCTCATCTGCCTGCTGCGCCACCAGGATCGCCATATCATCCGGCAACGTCTCCTTCAGTGCATTCAACAGTGTGGTTTTTCCGGAGGAATTACCACCGCAGATCAGTGTGGAACCCTGTCGGAACCTCTGGACCAGAAGTTCCGCCGTCTCCCTGCTCATCATTTCTTTTTCCACCAGTTCCGTCATCATCGGAAAGCTTTTAGGTACTTTCCGGATACACAGATACGGTTCGCTGTAGGTATTCACAATAGGCATGGACAGCGTAAACCGGAAAATGAAATCGGGATGACTTTCTGTATCCGTGAATCTCTGTATGGCATTCAGATTAGATATATTTACCTGATTTCTGGTAGCGACATAGTCAATGAACTGCCGGTACTCCTTCTCCGAGGCAAATGCAATTCCCGCATCCATTCTCTTCCCCTCTCTTTTGATACGGATGCAGTCATGGCTCACCACGCGGATATCCGAAATACTCCTGTCATCCATCAGCGGCGACAATCTGGAATATCCGAATATGTACTGTTCAAATTTTTTCAGCAGTTCCTTCTTCTTTTTTTCCGGAAAATGATAGTACTGATCAATGTGCTTCGCCGCCTCCCGCAAAAAATCCTCTTTTTCAATAGTTCCCTTTTTCACCTGAATCAGAAGCATTTGTTTCTGTGTAATAAAATCTTCTACCAGCCTCTGTAACTCCGCATCCGAGGCTGCCCCCTCCACTTTGTTTTTTCTTTCCTCCATAGTTCCTCCGTTTTTCTTTTTTCGATCTTTTTGGGAATGATGTAATTCTTTTGTAGTGTGATGCTCGGTCGAATATGACCAGATAATAAGACACCCGACTACGACTGCCTGTCGGGTAATATGCAGATTACTCCCTCTGCAAGAGTATGTCAATGGCTCGAAAACTATTTCTGTATTTTCATGATAGTGCCTAACAAAAAACGCATTCTGACAGGTTGTTCTCTTACAATCCCGTCAGAATGCGGTCTGATGCTTTGTCTATTTTGTCTTTGTTTATTTTGTCCTGTCAGGTTAAGACTCCTGACGTAATAACAGCTGATCGAACTCCTCTATCGGCATGGGGCGGTAGAAAAGAAAGCCCTGTACATCCGTGCAGCCGCACCCGAGGAGAAACTCTTTTTGTTCTTCCGTCTCTACGCCCTCGATGACAATATGCACACCAAGCTGCTGCAGCATGGCTATCGTATTACGTATGATGATCAGGCTCTTGTCCTTTTCCAGATCCCGGATAAATTCCCTGTCAATCTTGATCTCGTCCAGCGTCTGATTCTTCAACATGTTCATCGTGGAATATCCCGTGCCGAAATCATCCATGGATACCAGAAATCCCTGCGCCCGCAGACCTTCCATTCTCTCATACATTCCCTGTTCATCCTCCAGGAAAGCGCTTTCCGTCAACTCCAGCGGAACATACTCCGCCGGAACATTATACTCCTCCTTCAGCCGCAGTAAAGTCTCTGTCAGCTGTGTATCATAGGCATGCAGTCTGGATACATTAATGGAAATCGGTACCGGTTTGCGCCCTTGTTTACGAAGTTGTCCAAGATAAAC
Organism: Acetatifactor sp.; assembly: GCA_050872885.1. Classification (GTDB taxonomy): domain Bacteria; phylum Bacillota; class Clostridia; order Lachnospirales; family Lachnospiraceae; genus Acetatifactor. The sequence goes on along the minus strand of JBNMHS010000009.1, from coordinate 33,144 downwards.
AAACACCTTTTCCCAAATATATTCATCCACGTTGATCACAAATCCGTTTTTCTCCAATACCGGAATAAATTCTCCCGGTGAGATCAGGCCTTTTTCCGGATGCTGCCAGCGCACCAGAGCCTCGCCGCCGATGATCCGTCCGGTGCTCATGTCTACTTTCGGCTGTATGTACAACCGCAGTTCTCCGTTCTCCAGAGCCCCTACGATGTCATTCTCCACCTGCCGCTCCCGCATCTGCTGTTTCCGCATTTTTTCATCGAATATCGCATAAGTCTGGTATACTTTTCCCTTAATACTGTTCATGGCCGTGGTAGCACAGTCTTTCAGATAACTGACTGCAGGTTCCCGCTCCGGAGAGATACCGATTCCGAAAGATGGCTGTACTTTATAGGCAAAAGGAAATTCGTCAATCTTTTTCTTGATGTTATTGACAATTTCCTCCAGTTCCTTCACTTCTTCATAAGCGGTACACATGCAGAAAATATCTGCCCTTACATGACAGGCATAAGTATCCGCACGGTGATCCTCGTACTCCTGAAAGCACTCCGCGATAAATTTCAGCAGCCTGTCACCTTCATTTCTGCTGCAGAATTCATTTACCGCTTTGAACTGTACAATATCCATGATCACCACACCGTATTTTTTATCCGGCTGTTCCTTGATCATTTCACCGCACAGGTAAAAAAAGGACTTCATGTTATGCAGATTCGTCAGTCCTGTCCTGTTATTCTCCACATTGCCCTCCGCCATCTTACGCAGAGAATATAAATATAATTCTTCTTTTCCGGCATCTGTTGTCTGTGGAGACATCTCCACTACTTCGTCTTTTGCTCGCTGATATGCCATAAAATGTCCCTCACAAAAATATATCCCGCCTTGCAGGCTTCGTCAGCACTGCTCATTGCCTGCGCTTATTATATCTCATTTTAGTAATTTTTTCCACTATACACCGGTTTTTATTGTATTTTTTAGGGAAAATGATATAATAAGCGCAAGAGAGTCAACACGCATGCGTGATTGGCAACGTTAGAAAACCCAAATCCTACGAAAGGAAGTATGTGATATGTTTTTTCTTTTGACCGGCGGACTTTTGATTATCCTCCTGGCAGTCGTAATTGCCGTAGTATCTTCCGTAGTTTCGGCAGTTGCCGCTGCAACCGATGACGCAGAAGACTGACATTCCCGATACGGATTGTCAGTTTTCTTCTCCTCTCTCTATGCGTGCCGCAAGATCTTCGAGATACATCCACCGCTCCATTTTCTCTTCCAGCTGTTTTTCGGCAGCCTCTTTTTCCTTCGTCAATTCATTCAACTTCACAAAATCACTGGCATAGTTTGCAAAATCAGCTTCTAACTTTGCAATTTTTTCTTCCAGTGCAGCCATTTCACCTTCAATGGATTCATAATCTTTCTGTTCCTGATAAGTGAACTTTAATTTCCTTTTCTGCCCGCTTTTCCAGTTTTTTGCAGTATTTTCAGTCTCCGGACTCTTAATCTGTGAAACCGAAGCCGCAGCTGCATGATCCGTATCGGCAGCCTCTTCTGCTTTTTTGCGATTGGCATAATCCGTATAGCCGCCCTCGTACTGTACCATCCGGGTATATTCCAATGCAAAAATCCGCCGAACCACACGATCCAGAAAATACCGGTCATGGGAGACCACGATCACAATACCGGGAAAGGTATCCAGATAATCTTCCAGCACTTGCAGCGTAGCAATATCCAGATCGTTGGTAGGCTCGTCCAAAATCAGGACATTCGGTGCTCCCATCAGGACTTTACATAATTGCAGTCGTCTGCGTTCACCGCCGGATAATTTCCCCAGCTGCCCGTACTGGTCCTCACCGGAGAACAGAAAGCGCTCCAGCATTCTGGCGGCCGTAATCTGCCCGTCCTCCGTCGTAATATATTCCGCCACATCCCGGATATAATCAATGACTCTCTGTTCCGGGTGCATCATGGTATCATCGATCTCCTGGGCATAATATCCCAGCTTTACCGTCTGTCCGATCTCGATATGTCCGCTGTCCGGCATCACTTCTCCCAGGATCATCTTCATCAAAGTGGTCTTGCCGCTGCCGTTGGGACCGATAAATCCGACACGGTCATCCTTGCCGAACAGATAAGTGAAATCCCTGAGTAACACCTTGTCTCCGTAGCTTTTGGACACATGCTCGATCTCCACCGTGGTTCGCCCCAGTCTGGACGCTGCGCTCGTTAATTCCACCTTGCCGTCCGTCACCGGACCCTTGACATTTTTCAGTTCCTCAAAACGCTGTAATCTCGCTTTCTGTTTCGTGGAACGCGCTCTGGCACCGCGCTGTACCCAGGCAAGCTCATTGCGTAAAATATTCAGACGTTTTTTCTCGCTGGCCTGTGCCATCTCTTCCCGCTGCATCTTCAACTCCAGATAGCCGGAGTAATTCGCATCATAGGAATAGATTTTCCCCTGATCCAGCTCCAGGATCCGGTCCGTTACACTGTCCAGGAAATAACGGTCATGGGTCACCATGATCATGGCTCCTTTTCTGCGGCGCAGCTGATCTTCCAGCCAGTCGGACATGGAATTGTCCAGGTGGTTCGTCGGCTCATCCAGCAGCAGAATCTCTGCCGGAGATAAAAGTACCGATACCAGTGCCAGGCGCTTGCGCTGTCCGCCGGACAGCTGCCCACAGGGCTGGTCAAACTCCGTAACTCCCAGCTTCGTCAACATACTTTTGGCATCTGCCTCAATGGTACCTTCGTTTTCTTCGCGTCTGTTTCCGCGAAGCACCGCTTCCAGCACGGTCTCTTCCGGCGCAAAGAACGGGTTCTGCGGAAGATAGCGGACCAGACAGTGATTTGCCTTGATGACAGAACCGTCATCCGGCTCTTCCAATCCTGCAATAATTTTTAAAAGCGTAGATTTGCCGGTACCGTTAATGCCGATGATTCCGGCTTTTTCACCTTCCTGCAGGAAAAAGGATGCCCCGTCAAAAATCTTGCGGACACCATAACTTTTTGTAATATTATCAACAGTAAGTATGTTCATCTGTATGACCTCTTTTTTTATTATCACACACTTTTATCGTATGCCTTATTTCTAAAATGTAGTATACTATAGATAATCTGTTGATGCCAGTGGGAAATCGCAACCCCAATTGATTGTGATTATTTCAGGAAAGAAGGTTTTCACATGAACTTAAAAGACGCTGCCGCCAATCTGAATCAGGCTCATCCGGAAGATATTCTGCATCCGCTTTTCACTCCCTGGGGTGAAACGATGCTAAAAGCAGACAAAGAGCAGCCCATCCTTCCGGAATATCCCCGTCCCCAGATGCGACGGGCGGATTATCATATGTTAAACGGTATTTGGGAATATGCCTTTGTCCCCGCAGACGGCAGTGATCTTTACGAAAATCCCGCATATTTTGCACCGCAAGGGCAGATTCGCGTCCCTTTTTCCCCGGAATCTCTCCTCTCCGGTGTGGGCAGGCGTCTGGAACCGGAAGAATACCTGTGGTACCGGCGCAAGATAGCCTTCCCTGCGGAAGAAATTGCAAAGAAGGATCAGCATATGCACTGTATTCTGCATTTTGATGCCGTGGATCAGGAGGCAACCGTCTTCCTCGGAACGGAGCAGTTTGGGACGAAACAGCTCGGTACTCACCACGGCGGCTACCTTCCTTTTTCGCTGGATATTACAGAATATGTCAACGAAAATCCCGTCTCCCTATATGTAAAAGTCCGGGATCTGACCGACACCGGTTACGCCACGAGAGGAAAGCAGACGCTGACGCGCGGCGGCATGTTCTATACCGCGCAGAGCGGCATCTGGCAGAGTGTGTGGTATGAATGGGTTCCGGAAAATTATGTGATCAACTATACTATTACACCGGATTACGATAAATCTACAGTAACATTTGTCCTGTGTTCTCCGGCACCGTTTTCGCATTTGGATATCCAGGTATATGCGCCTGCCTGCGATGGTTCTGTCGTCCCGGGAGCAGCAAATCTCTCCGTGCAAAACAATATGCCGATCCGATTGCGTTTAAAAAGCCGATCCGAACAACAGGACAAGTTTGGTCTGACGCATACGAAGGTTGTTCTTTCTTTTCCCATGAGTGTCACTTACAGTGCATTCAATACCGCCGATACCCCTGATCCTGTGAACTTCAAGCCCTGGACTCCGGAGCATCCCTGGCTGTACCCCTTCACCGTGGCTGCGGATGAAGATACTGTGGACGGCTATTTTGCCATGCGTTCGTTTACCGTAGAAAAAGATGCCAAGGGAATCCTGCGTTTCTGTCTGAATCACAAACCTTATTTTCTCCATGGGATTCTGGATCAGGGCTACTGGTCTGACGGACTGATGACTGCTCCCTGTGACGAAGCTTTCGTCTACGATATCACCCTTGCAAAAGGTCTGGGGTTCAATATGCTCAGAAAGCATATCAAAATTGAGCCTTTGCGCTGGTACTACCACTGTGACCGGCTCGGCATGATCGTATGGCAGGACATGGTCAGCGGCGGCAGCACCTATCATATGCCCTGGGTATGCTATATGCCCACACTGTTTCCGCATATGTCCGCCCACACGAAGGACAATCATTACGAACTGTTTTCCCGTTCTTCAGAACAGGGCAGAAAAGAATGGGAACAGGAATGTCTGGATACCATTGATCACTTATACAATGTGCCTTCTATCGCTGTCTGGGTGCCTTTCAATGAAGGCTGGGGGCAGTTCGACGCTGCCCGCATTGCCAAAATGGTGGCAAAAAAAGACCCCACCCGTCCGGTAGACCATGCCAGCGGCTGGTTCGACCAGAAAGGCGGGGATTTCCGCAGTATTCATAATTATTTCCGACCGTTACAGGTAAAGCTTGACGGGAAGCGCGCCTTTGTCATCTCCGAATATGGAGGTTACGCCTGCCATATCGACGGTCACTCCAGTGTCGACCGTGTCTACGGTTATCAGAAATATGACACTCCCGAAGAGATGGCTGCTGCCTTGAAAAAATTATTTTCAAAGCAGTTATTCCCTTTGATCTCTCAAGGATTAAGCGGTGCGGTCTACACCCAGCTCTCCGATGTGGAAGAAGAGGTCAACGGTCTGGTGACCTATGACCGGCGCATTGTTAAACTGCCTGTGGGGCATCCGTTTGCGGCGCCATCCTCTTTTGCAGCACCTTACTCACATGGAAATAAGCCGGAATCAGGAAAGCATCGGCCATGAGCCATGCAATCGGGCTGCCGAGGCATACGCCTGTGAATCCGATCACCGGTACCAGTCCGAAACCTGCCAGGGATCTGGCGATCATCTCGAACACACCTGCCAGAATGGCAAACTTCGGGAATCCCATACCCTGGATCAGGAAGCGTACAATATTCACTAATGCCAAAGGAATATAAAATGCGGTATTCCACAGCAGGAATGCACGTACATTCGCAATGATCTCTGCTTCGCCGCCATCCACGAACAGCTGTGCCAACGGTCCGCCGAAAAATACAGCAATCAGGAATGCAATCACGGAGTAGCCTACTCCCAGCGTTACGCAGGCTTTCAATCCCTTGCCGAGACGGTCTAATTTTCCGGCACCCACGTTCTGTCCGCCATAGGTCGCCATCGTGGATCCCATGGCATCGAAAGGACAGGCTAAGAAGTTGCCGATCTTACCGCCTGCCGTCATGGCTGCGACTGCCGCAGAACCCAGTGTATTGGCTGCAGTCTGCAGAATAACACTGCCAATCGCGGTAATGGAATACTGTAATCCCATGGGCACTCCCATGCCGCACAGCACCATCATCATATGTCCGTCCGGTTTCCATTCTTCCCTGCGAATCCGCAGAATCTCGAATTTTTTCACCATATAAATCAGACATGCCACACCGGATACTCCCTGAGAAATAACGGTAGCCCAGGCAGCTCCTGCCACGCCCATGTGCAGGGAGATGATAAAGTACAGATCCAGCACAATATTGATCACGGAAGACAGTACCAGGAATACCACGGGCGTCTTGCTGTCACCGGTCGCACGGATCACGCCTGCCACGATGTTATACAAATATACCGTGGGAATGCCGATGAATATAATAAAAATATAATTGTAGGCGCCGTCAATGATGTTGGCCGGAGTCTTCATCCATACCAGAATATCACGGCACAGTATCGCCGTCACAACGGTCATAACTATAGAAAATGCCAGTCCCAGCCAGACACAATTTGCCACATATTTGCGCATGCCTGTATAATCTCCGGCACCGAATTTATGCGAAACCGGAATTGCAAACCCGTTGCACACACCCATGCAGAAACCGATCACCAGAAAGTTAATGGAACCGGTAGAACCTACCGCTGCCAGGTCATCTACTCCCAGAAACCGTCCTACGATCATCGTATCCACCAGATTGTAAAACTGCTGGAACAGAAAACCGAACAGTAACGGTACCGCAAAACTGATGATAAGTCTCATGGGACTTCCTTTTGTCAGATCTTTCGTCATGGTAATATCCTCTCTGAATCATTCAAGCCAATCGCAAACACTGATTTTATCAGTATTTCCTGTTATTTCTATCGTTGAGAGTATATACGTAGCGCTCAAAAAAAGCAATATCTTTTTTTGCACATTTTATGTTTTTTTGCTATACTCTTTTTGTCATTTTTTACAAGGGTTGTCATTATGAGAGGGGAATTGTCATGAACGAATTTTTGAAGTATCTGAAAATGATACCTGTAATTATCTATCCTTATATTTATGTATTGATTCTTGCCGTCTTTTTACTGTTCGTGGGTATTTTGCCGGAAGATTACACAGGTGCCGCTCCGATTGGGCTGTTGATTGTTGCCGTGATCTATAACCTGTATTCTTTCATCATCGTGATCGTTAACGCTGTTCAAACGGCAAAGGGAAAAATGACTGCAAGACAGGCCGCCCGGATGAACCTGATCATCAAAGGAATTCAAATTCCAGCTTATATTGGTCATTTTATCCTAGGCTTCATCGGACTGGCCATGAGTGTCTGGGGCATCGGCTTTCTTCTGTGGGCTGTGTTCATTGATCTTTTGACGATCCTGCTCACCGGCATCAGTTCCATCGGCTGCAGTATCCGCATGCGCAAAGAGCGGCTGATTTCCCTGCCGGGCGCCATCTTCATGGGGATCGGATGTTTTATCTACTGCGTGGATGTGGTGATCGCCATTGTGTATGTTGTGAAAGCTCGGAAGAAATCACCTGCTAAATGGCAAGTTAGTTAAGTAAGCCGTTCTCAAATCGCCGTAGCCCCGGCTGCATATAAGAAACGCTGACATCGTTTCCACTCGGAAACAGAGCGCAGCGGCACGTAAGCGAGGAAAGTACCCTCGCTAAGTGCCGGCGTCTGTTTACGGTCAGCTTATTCTTATATGCAACCGGGGCTACTGGTTTACTGGCAACTTTAGAAACGCAGAACTCCCGGGACGGTTAGTTTACTAACTTGTCATTTATTTCAGTACTACCTTATCCAGATGCCAGATCTCATCCACATACTGCTGGATGGTTCTGTCGGAGGTGAACTTGCCGGAGCAAGCCACGTTCAGGATCGCGCTCTTTGCCCAGTTGTCTTCATCGCGGTAAGCAGCTTCCACTCTCTTCTGTGCCTCTGCGTAAGACTTGAAGTCTTTGAGGATGAAGTAGGTATCTGCCTTAGCGGTACACTGGGTGTTCAGCAGAGAGTTGTACAGCGGACGGAACAACTCGGGATCTCCCGGTGCAAAAGTTCCGTTGATCAGCTGCATCAGTACCTTGCGGACATCCTGATCGTTGTTGAAGATCTCCATGGGATCATAACCGCCATGGTTCTCGAAGTTAATGACTTCCTGTGCGGACAGGCCGAAGATGAAGGCATTCTCCTCGCCCACTTCCTCTACGATCTCCACGTTCGCACCGTCCATGGTTCCCAGAGTCAGTGCACCATTCAACATGAACTTCATGTTACCGGTACCGGATGCTTCCTTACTTGCGGTAGAAATCTGCTCGGATACATCTGCTGCCGCAAAGATGATCTCTGCGTTGGATACATTGTAGTTCTCGATGAATACGACCTTGATCTTGCCATTGATGGCAGGATCGTTATTCACTACGTCAGCTACGGAGTTGATCAGCTTAATGGTCAGCTTCGCATTACGGTAACCGGCTGCTGCCTTTGCACCGAAGATAAAGGTTCTGGGATAGAAATCCAGTTCCGGATGCTCCTTCAGTTCATTGTACAGATACATAACATGCAGAATGTTCAGCAGCTGTCTCTTGTACTCATGCAGACGCTTTACCTGTACGTCGAAGATGGATCTGGGATCTACTTCGATACCGTTATGCTCTAAGATATATTTTGTCAGACGCACCTTGTTCTGGTATTTGATGTTCATGAATTCCTGCTGTGCCTTCTTGTCATCCGCATATACCTTCAGACGGGAGATCTGAGGCAGATCGGTGATCCAATCGTCACCTACGTGAGCAGTTACCCAGTCAGCCAGCAGAGGATTTGCATGGAGCAGGAAACGTCTCTGGGTGATACCGTTGGTCTTGTTGTTGAAACGCTCCGGGAACATCTCATAGAAATCTTTCAGTTCCTGGGTCTTCAGGATCTCTGTATGCAGTCTTGCAACACCGTTGACAGAATAACCTGCAACGATTGCCATATGTGCCATCTTCACCTGTCCGTCATAGATGATAGCCATCTTGCGGATCTTCTCCTGTACATCCACGCCGGGTACATTGCTGTACTTCTGCTGGATATCAAGGATAAATCTACGGTTGATCTCTTCTACGATCTGGTAGATTCTGGGAAGCAGTCTGGAGAACAATTCGATGGGCCATTTTTCCAAAGCTTCTGCCATGATGGTATGGTTCGTATAAGCACAGGTCTTGGTCGTGATGTCCCATGCTTCCTCCCATGTCAGATAGTAGTCATCCATCAGCACACGCATCAGCTCTGCGATTGCTACGGTAGGATGAGTATCATTCAACTGGAACGTAACCTTCTCATAGAACTTGTGAATATCGTCATGTTTTCTCATGTACTTCTCCACAGCTTCCTGTACGGATGCGGAGATGAAGAAATACTGCTGCTTCAGACGCAGCTCTTTACCTGCATAATGGTTATCGTTGGGATACAGCACCTCTACGATATTACGAGCCAGGTTCTCCTGCTCAACAGCCTTCTGATAATCGCCCTTGTCAAAGGAATCCAGCTGGAAGCACTCTACCGGCTCCGCATCCCAGATACGCAGGGTATTTACGATGCCGTTGCCGTATCCTACGATAGGGAAATCAAAAGGAACCGCCTTAACGGACTGATAACCTTCCTGGGTAAATACGTTTCTGCCGTTCTCATCGGTATGTACACTTACATAGCCGCCGAACTTAACGATCTTCGCATATTCGGGTCTGCGCAGTTCGAAAGGATTGCCGTTCATCAGCCAGTTATCGGGAACTTCTACCTGATAACCATCACGGATCTCCTGCTTGAACATACCGTAACGATAACGGATACCACAGCCGTATGCAGGATACCCTAACGTTGCCAGGGAATCCAGAAAACATGCAGCCAGACGGCCTAAACCACCGTTACCCAGTGCTGCATCCGGCTCCTGATCCTCTACCAGGTTCAGATCCAGTCCCAACTCTTCCAACGCCTCTGCCACGGGCTTGTAAGCCTTTAAGTTGATCAGGTTGTTGCCCAGCGCTCTTCCCATAAGGAACTCCATGGACATATAGTAGACCATCTTGGGATCTTCTTTTTCATAAGCCTTCTGGGTCTCCATCCAGTTCTCTACAATACGATCCTTGATTGCATAAGCCACTGCCTGGAAGATCTGCTGTGCATCTGCCTCTTCCAACGTTTTACGGTACAGGGTGCGTACATTATATTCCACGCTTCTCTTAAAGAGTTCTTTGTCAAATTCCGGTTTCTTCGTCTTGTTCTTGTCGATTGCTGTGCTTTTCACTTTGTATTCTCCTCTCCATCAGGATCTAACTGACAATGTACATATTATACCAAATCTTTCCGTTCATTCCAACCGTTTCGTATATTTTCGTAGGACTTTTTGCCCAAAATACAGTTTTTTCTTACTTTGTCTTTACCCCGGCAAAAATTTTCTGCAAATTGCGCAGTGTAACGATCAGAATGGCCGCTGTGCAAAACAGTGCCGTCCGGTCACCAGAAGCATAGATCGTAGGGGAAAATCCCACCACCAGCCGGGACAGAAATCCTGCTGCCAGGATCAGCAATTCCAGCATGGCTTCCCCGGATACTCCCCATATATACAGAATCGTTCCTGCCACCGCCGCAAGCACGAGCAGATAGCACACGGTCTGAAAGATCACCAATCCACCGGAAAAAAAGGACATTCCGGGAATCTGCCGGTTCTGCGCCAGCACTCCGATACCGTTACGACCTCTGGTCAAAAGTCCGGTGTTTAATAATAAATTACCTGCCTGACCGATTCCCCAGTAAAACAGCACCGGAACCAGGGACATCAAAATCCCCGGAATTCCGCGTTTTTCCTTCCGGTTTCCGAAAGCAGGCAGTGCCGCCAGCCACAGTACCAAAGCAAACAGGCCAAAAACATAACTCTTCTGTCCATCTCCCGCCGCCAGATAATACTGTGTGGTATCCAAAAATCCCATCCACAGCTTCTGTCCGGCAGACAGCTCTGCAAATTCGGGGAAAAAGCGCTGTATCTCCGCTTCTGTCCGGCAGGCATTTCCCGGCGCCGTGAGAATAAATGCCAACGATGCAGCGATTAGAAACAATTGTACAAAATAGAACGGCTCCAGTTTCTTCCTTTTCCGGAAAAGATATCCGCCGAACACTATATAACTTCCCAACAGGATCGCGCCCATTTGTTCCATATTTGCCCCATAAAGCACACAGAGCGGGCATACACCATATTCCCACACAGGAATCTGTTCTCCACAGGTCCAGTGTTTCAACGGCAGCATTGCCACCAGTCCCAGGGTAAGCGGCCAGAGATAATTGATCGTAGTGGTGATCCATCCGGCACTGCTCAGAGAAAAAAACGGAACGATCCATATCATACAGAACAGCAGAATCTGTGCACGCATTTTGTCCTGCGCACTCTCTCCTCCAAACAATTCACTTATGATCCATAAAAGCAGCATGATCATCAGGCTGTCCGCAATCTTCCAAAGCCATACATTCCCGGTCACAAAGAGCAGCATGACAGCTTCGATCAGCACTCTGGATGACCAGGTATAGTAACGCTCCCGCAAAAAATCAAACATGGCCTGGTTGTCCAGAATATTTTGATATGCCAGGTCATCTCCGAAATCCGCCCGGATCAAGGCATGCGCAAGGAGCAGAACCAGAAACATCCCTGCAAGAATACCATATTTTTTTCGATCTGCCTGTTTCATTTTATATTATATTCCTTCCCTTGATTCATTCTGTTTTCAGATATTTTCATCTATTCTGTTCTGTATTATAGCAGATATTTTTCCTGTGCGCACAAAAAGCTTCCCGGGATTTCCCCGGGAAGCTTCTTACGATATGAAACCCGGAACTTCTTCACGAAAGAGCCTTTGCTCTGAGTGATCAGAAGTTCTTTTCATACTATACTCTTTCCACTGCGATCACTGCGTTCTCGCCGTTGATGTTCCATTCCTTGGATACGGAGTACTCCGCACCGCTTGTCAGTTCATCAGCCAGGACTTTGCCGCTGATGGCATCTTTGTTCTTCTGTGCGATCTCTGCCAGCTTGTCGTTACCGTTGATGGATACGCGGATGTGATCGGTCACTTCGAATCCGCTCTCCTTACGCATGGTCTGGATCTTGCTGATGATCTCGTATACGAAGCCTTCCTCTACCAGTTCCGGTGTCAGGTTGGTATCCAGGACAACGGTCATCTTGTTATCCTCCTGGGATACATAGCCTTCCTTCTGTGCCATGTCGATCAGCAGATCATCCTTGGCCAGTTCTACAGCTACGCCGTCCACATCGAACTTCAGAGCACCGTTTGCATTCAGTTCATCCATAGCGGCATTGCCGTCCAGTGCTGCCAGATGCTTCTGGATGCCGCCCAGCTGTTTGCCGTACTTGGGTCCTACGGTACGAAGCTGAGGCTTGAAGGTGTAAGAGGTAAGGTCACGTACATCATCGGTGAATACGACTTCTTTTACATTCAGTTCGTCCTCGATGATCTCCTGATAGAACTCGCTCAGTGTAAAGTCTGCCTTGATATACATTCTGCTGATGGGCTGACGATTCTTGATAGCAGCCTCGTTACGGCACGCACGTCCCATAACGACTGCATCCAGTACATCTTCCATATCCTCTTCCAGCTTCTTGTCGATGTGATCCTTGTTGACTACAGGGAAATCACACAGATGAATACTTTCAGGAGCGGTAGGATCATTGCTTCTAACCAGATTCTGATAAATATCCTCGGTCATGAACGGGATCATGGGTGCTGCAGCCTTGCAGATGGTCACCAGTGCGGTGTACAGTGTCATGTAAGCATTGATCTTATCCTGCTCCATGCCCTTTGCCCAGAAACGCTCACGGCTGCGTCTTACATACCAGTTACTCATCTCGTCGACGAAATCCTGCAGAGCCTTGGCAGCTTCGGGGATACGATACTGATCCAGATTGCTGTCCACTTCACCCACAGTGGAATTTAACTTGGACAGCAGCCACTTATCCATAACGGGCAGCTTGTCGTATTCCAGAGTATATTTGGAAGCGTCAAAATTGTCAATATTCGCATACAGTACAAAGAATGCATAGGTATTCCACAGGGTACCCATGAACTTACGCTGTCCTTCCTGTACCGCTTTGCCGGAGAATCTCTTCGGCAGCCAGGGTGCGGAACTGGTGTAGAAATACCAACGGATGGCATCTGCGCCGTAAGTTTCCAGTGCGTTGAACGGATCTACCGCATTGCCCTTACTCTTACTCATCTTCTGACCGTTCTCGTCCTGTACGTGACCCATGACGATTACGTTCTTGTAAGGAGCCTTGTTGAAGAGCAGGGTTGACTCAGCAAGCAGGGAGTAGAACCAGCCACGGGTCTGATCCACCGCCTCGGAGATAAAGTTGGCAGGGAACTGCTGCTCGAACAGCTCCTTATTCTCAAACGGATAATGATGCTGTGCGAAAGGCATTGCGCCGGAGTCGAACCAGCAGTCGATAACTTCGGGTACACGCTTCATCTGCTTGCCGCACTCAGGGCAGGTGATGGTGATCTCATCGATGTAAGGCCGATGGAACTCTACAGTCTTAGCCTTCTCATTGCCGCTCATCTTGTACAGCTCTTCACGACTGCCGATGGAATGCTGATGTCCGCATTCGCACTCCCAGATATTTAACGGCGTACCCCAGTAACGGTTACGGGAGACACCCCAGTCCTGAATATTCTCCAGCCAGTTGCCGAAACGTCCCTCACCGATGGAAGCGGGGATCCAGTTGATGGTCTTGTTGTTGCGTACCAGATCATCCTTTACTGCGGTCATCTTGATGAACCAGGACTCTCTTGCATAGTAGATCAGCGGAGTATCACATCTCCAGCAGAAAGGATAGTCATGCTCGAACTTCGGTGCGTCGAACAGCTTGCCCTCTGCATCCAGATCCTTTAATACCAGGGGATCTGCGTCCTTTACAAATTTACCGGCATACGGGGTCTCTGCGGTCAGATCACCCTTACCGTCTACGAACTGTACGAAAGGCAGCTCGTAATTGCGTCCGATACGGCTGTCGTCTTCACCGAAAGCAGGTGCGATATGAACGATACCGGTACCGTCGGTCATGGTAACATAACCGTCGCAGGTTACGAAATGCGCTTTTTTCTTCTGCTTCTCGGCAGCATCTCCGGCACATTTGTACAGAGGCTCATACTCCTTGTACTCCAGATCCTTACCTACATAAGTCTCCAGTACTTCGTAAGCATCCTTGCCTTCTTCTGCCAGACGTCCCAGCACCTTATCAGCCAGTGCTTTTGCAATATAATAGGTATAACCGTCAGCGGCCTTTACTTTCAGGTAGGTCTCATCCGGGTTCACGCACAGTGCCACGTTGGAAGGCAGTGTCCAGGGAGTAGTGGTCCATGCCAGGAAATACGCATCCTCACCCTTTACCTTGAAACGTACGATTGCGGAACGCTCTTTGACTGCCTTATAGCCCTGTGCCACTTCGTGACTGGACAGCGGAGTTCCGCAACGGGGGCAGTAAGGAACGATCTTGAAACCTTTATACAACAGACCCTTATCCCAGATGGTCTTCAGTGCCCACCACTCGGACTCGATGAAATTGTCATCATAGGTAACATAAGGGTTATCCATATCCGCCCAGAAACCAACGGTACGGGAGAAATCTTCCCACATTCCCTTATATTTCCAGACGCTTTCCTTACATTTGGTGATGAAAGGTGCCAGACCGTATTCTTCGATCTGCTCCTTGCCATCCAGCCCCAGCATCTTCTCTACTTCCAGTTCCACAGGAAGTCCGTGGGTATCCCAGCCGGCCTTACGGGGAACCATGTATCCTTTCATGGTACGGTATCTGGGGATCATATCCTTAATGGTACGGGTCTCTACATGACCGATGTGGGGCTTACCGTTCGCGGTAGGCGGTCCGTCATAGAAGGTATAGGTTTCGCCTTCCTTACGATGCTCCATACTTTTTTTGAAAATGTTGTTGTCTTCCCAGAATTTCTCGACTGCCTTCTCGCGGTCTACGAAATTCAGGCTTGTAGGTACCTGCTTGTACATAGTGCGCTTCCTTTCTTTTCTTATTACAGCTTTGTACTATTCAGCGCCTCATTCACAAAATCGCATCTTCGATGCTTTCCTCTGAATAATACAAAAAAGCTTCGTCCCGTAACAGGACGAAGCTCATGCATTCGTTAACCACCTCTTACAACATACTTCCTGTAACTTTCACAGGAGTGATATGCTTCCCGGTAACGGCGGGATTCCGTCCAGAACTACCGGCATACGCTTTGGTTCTGACAGCTCAGAAGTGATTTTCACTTTTTCCTTACTCGCACCGGTCTCTCACCATCACCGGCTCGCTTTGCCTTTCTGCGGAAAAGTTACTCTCTTCGTCAGTGCTTTTTTGATATATCGCTATTATATAACCCATTTTTTTCAATTGTCAAGGCGCTAGTTGCAATTCTTTTATTTCTTGTTTTCCCAATATTTATTTTATACATTCTTATATTCTTTGTAATCTCAATCCGATCGATTTTACATTTTCATTCCGTGAGATTTTGCAATTTCAATCCGTGAGATTTTGCAATTTCAATCCGTGAGATTTTACAATTTCAATCCGTGAGATTTTGCAATTTCAATCCGTGAGATTTTACATTTTCAATCCGATCGTTTTCCTAATTTCAAAAATTGTCAACCTGCTTATTGTGATTCGGTTATAAAGCTCTGCCGCACTGAATACAAAAGCTTGCACCGGGTTCGCATTCGGCTCCGCAATCGGGACATCTTAAAACTGCCGGTGCGTCCGCTGCCTCTTCCACGGTATTCTCCAGTTTCGTGCCGCATTTTGTACAGAACAGCACTCCCGGTTCTACGGGATTTTTACAATTCGGGCATAACGGGGCATCTGTAAGCACCTCCGGTTCAATGGGCTCCAGCTTTTCTCCGCACTGATTGCAGAATGCACTATCGATGGCTAATACATTTCCACACTTCTCGCACCGCTTCAATCCCTGTACTGCCAGCTTCCGTTTATTCAGAAGTTCGGTTCTCTCCACGATTTTTTCCAATCCGGCAAAATCTTCTTCATAAGGTGTTCCCTGGACTTTTTCCGCAGTGGCTTCTTCCGCATAGCGTTTTCCAATCTTTACATATAGTTCCTGTCTGCGCTGTCCCAGTTCTGCAAGCTCCCGGTCACAGGCTGCCACCTCCGGCTGCACTATATTCCCCTGTTTCTGCACGGTTTCTTTTTTGGTGTCAAAAAATCCCATAGTCTGTTTCTCCTCCATTATGATTTGTTCCAGTGCCTGAACTTTTATTGTGGTTTTCCGCACTTGGGACAGAATTTTGCTGCGCCACTCATTTTAGTTCCGCAATAACCGCAATAGCGAACCGTATCTGTCACTGGCTGTAACGGTATCTCCGCTGCCGACTGTACCTCGGAGATTTCCAGCGGTACTGCCTGTGCTGCGGTCTGTATATCATCGGCTTCTTCCTTCTTTTGCCAGGCAGAATATTGATAGATTATCCCGCCTATGGCCAGCGCAATTCCCAGAATCACGGCCAGTTGCGGTACAATTCCTTTTAATATCACCATAATTCCCATTCCGGCAGCCGCTCCGCCTGCCAATGAAGATACCAGGATGATCATGGTCCGCATAAATATCAGCCCGATGATGCCGACAATCACACCTATACCGATTGACACGATCAGGTCTTCCCTAAAATCAAGGTCGATCTCACCCGTAACATAATACTCATGTACCAACGCCAATATTTTCTGCCAGGTCAGCAAGCCCATGATCTTCCCAGTCACTCTGGGAATAAACAGGACACAGAAGGTACTGACAGCACATTGGAGAAACACGCCCAGCCGCAACAGTACTACCGCCATAATTCCCAGAACGATTCCCAGCACAAGCCCCCATAATACGGATAAGAGAATTCCTCTCCCTATTATGCCACCTATTACAATTCCTGCCACAAAGCCCTGGAAAAATATGAAATACCTGTATATCTGATATCCGAATAAAGCCACACATACTCCACACACGATCAATATAAGACCAGCTAGCATACGATTGCCTCCTAGTTTTCCTGGTTTGCTCCACATTTCGGACAAAACTTCATGCTACCTGTTATTTTTGTTCCGCACTGCGCACAAAAATGGGAAGCTTCTGCCACAGTTTCCGTGGAAACCGGAGAGACATTTTCTGCTTTTGCTGCTTTTTTCGGGAAAGTTGGGATCTGTGCTTTCGTAACAAAAGTAAGAATATACCATACCAGTACCCCGGCCAGGCTTATAAAGGTCAACGTCCGGAAGCCAAATCCTAAAATTCCCATGAGCAGTACCGTCAACGTTTCTACTCCCAGTATAACCGCTACAAATATATGGCTTCTCTTAATCACACCCAGAACTCCTGCCGCAAGCATAACAGGAAGGGCAGAAGCAATTCCATACAGGGCTCCATACAAAATATAGAGACCACCATAAAACGAACCTAATCTGCCAAAATAAATCATTCCTGCGATCATACAGATCACCAGTACTGCTGCCGCAATATACTCCAGGAATGTCATCACCCACGACATTGCTGTATTTTTGTATACTTTTGCTTCCAGTTGATCCATTACTTCATCAAAGCTGACATCTGCACCCCTGGCAACTGCCTTCTCCGTGCTTTCCTGTCTCTTCTGTTTTATGGCAGCCATACCCGCTGCACTGGTAGCTGCAATAGCTGCCGCTGCTTTTCCACCATTTTCCTTCAGGCTGTCCAGCGTCTGTGCCCCGCTCTGTTTCAGATGTTCCATCGTCTGATTGGGTGCTGCTGCCTCCTGTCCCGGCTGTTGGGTATATGCAGCATTTTCATTTTGTGCGATTGCTGGTGTATTCATCGGTACATTGCCTGGATTCATGGCATTCTGGATCCGGATCGTTTCCCACTCATCCTTGGTGATTACTTTGGCTCCGACAGGCCACAGCATGAATTTACAGCTTTTTGCAATGACAATAGCATTCGGGATTCCTATGATTGTAATCGCTGATGCAATCATCACCAAAATATTGCCCAGGAAAAAGCAGATACCGAAGGGCAGCCAGAGAATATTGGCGATCACACCACACACCCTTCTCACAGCAGAGACATTCTCAACTCCTTTGATATCCGTCTCTTTTACAATTACCTTTCCAAACGGAAGCGCCATCAGCTTTGCATACTGGAACAGTGATTTTCCGATGGGGATTCCAATGATGGTAATGCAGCATAACACACCGCATAACGCATATAACAGGAAACTCCACCATCCTACCAGTACAAACCATATAATATTACCCAATAATGCCATTTTTTGCCCTCCTCATCTTATGTAGCTTTTTATGTAGCTTTTTATGTAGCTTTTTATGTAGCTTTTTATTGGTTACCCGCCTGTATATTCTTCCATGCCGCAGATATTACCGGCTGGAAACGGGTCTCATTCTCTTCTCCGTAATGCTGGCTTACCAGTCTTCTCGCATCTTCATAGCTGATTCCCGGATTGTTACAATAAATGTCGTACGTCGTTGTATAGACGATCTCATAGCGATAGTTATATAGTGCACTGAAGTTCTGCCACAGGATCGGATCATTGTGCAGGATTCCCGATACGGTATCTCCATCCAGTGTTCCATTTTCCGTAATGACACCCATGTCAATCATCTTTGCCAACTGTTTTTGGCCGTTCTCTCCACTTCCGAAAGCGTAACCATTCTTGGCAAAATAGATATTGATGACTGTCTGTACCGCTTCCAGATCATCTCCCAGCTTTGCCAGATCATCCGAAGACAGATACTTGGAATTCGTATAGAAAGAAGCCGGATCATCCCCACGGATTCCTGCGGAAGCATAAGCGCTCTGCAATGCTTCTGCATTCAGTTCCTCCTCCAAACGGATGCCCAGGTTCTGACTGCCATCTGCATACAACACATAAATGTCACGGTTGATATTATTGGGAACCGAAGTCTTATATGTAAGCTGGTACATTTTTCCCTGTGCCTGATAAATATCCATATAGACATTTCTCAGATCATATACCGAACGGTTGGCATAAAAGATCCCTCCGGTGGCTTCTGCAATCCTCCGGAGTTCATCCTCCTGCACGTAATTACCAATACCGATAATATATACCGGAACCTGATAATACGTAGCCACATCAATAACATCCTGTGCATCGTAATCATAGCCTGCACCATAGGGCTCATTAATACCATCCGTAAATGCCACCACACATCTTGCTCCTTCTGCCGATGCCGTGTAGACCACCGAAGAATACAGGGACTGATATAAGCTGGTCAGTCCATAGCAGTCCAGATTCCATACCGCATTGGTGACCGCATTCTTGTCTGTGGTGAAATCCTGGTATCTCTCATAAATCGTACCGATCGTAGACAGTCCCAGCACCGTGTCAGAGTGCGTCTGGTTCACAAAATTCTCAACAGACTCCTGCATCTCATAGAAATTAAAGCGCATACTTCCCGATATATCTGCCACAATATCCATGGACAGAGTTCCCTGGATCTGTGACATATCCTCCGCCTGACATTCCTGCCATACCCCGTTGTATTTCTCGTAAATCGCAAAATCTTCCAGCTTAAAATTATAGGTATCGTAGTCATAAGCGTTCAGATACAATTTCACTTCCGAGGGAGAAGATACATCTGCCTGCGCAAAGCTGCCGATCTGTTCACTGGTATTGATTACAGCGCTGAATTTCCGGGCCCAGTTGTCCAACTGTGTAAAATCATCCCGCAGCTTTACATAATCCCTTGCTTCGCTGTCACTTTCCACGGTTGCGGTAAGATCACCGATCATATACTGCTCAAATGGCTGCACATAATATCCGCTGAAGGAATCCTTAATATTCTGTGTCTTATCTAAGTAGTCCTCTGCTGCCTGCTCATTTCCACTGACAATATTGTCACAAATCTCCTGCAGTTTTTCTGCACCGCTTTTACAGGCATCCTCGTCAAATTCCTCCAGGGCATTCTCCAGTCCGGCTTTTGCGCTCTGGTAGTCTGCATCATAATCATCCATGATATAGACCGCATCCTGTTCCACGGTCTGGACGATTTTCTCATAATCCTGCCGGTATTCCGCTACTGCGGCATTCATCTGGCTTATTTCCTGTGACAGATCAGACATCTGCTGTGCCAGATCCTCGTATTTCCAGAAATTCAGATGGGATGCTGCCTTTTGGGAATGATCCAGCAGTTCCGTATAATCCGTTTCAAATTTCCCCAGGCTTGCATAACTCTGTGCTGCCTGCTCATATTGTGCGATCACGCTCCGGAACTCTCTGGTACGGATCAGACTGTAGCCTCCGAATCCCATCAGTCCAACGAGAAGTACCACCAGAATTCCGATTACAACAGGAAGTACTATATTTTTTTGTCCAGAGACGGATTCCTCCGGCTGCGGCATCTCCGGTACAGGCTGTTCCCTGACCGTTTCCTCCTGTTCGACTTTTGCTCCGCATTTCGGGCAGAATTTAGCATTCTCTGCCATCTCGCTTCCGCAACTTTTGCAAAACATTGCATTTCCCCCTGCTCGTATTTTAGTAGAACATATTTACCACATTGGTAATGACATCATTTTCAATATCAAAACGACAGATGTAGGAATTCACATTACCCTCAATCACCGGAGTGTAAAAATGGCCATCCTCTCCCTGAGTAATATAGTAAGGAATTCCGTTCATATCCCCGAATTTGTCCCGGATATCTTCATAACTGCCGTTTCCAAAGCCTGCAAGGCTGGCTGCTCTTACAAGTCTGGGCGATTTTTCTCCGGAATCATCATGGGATGTCACCAGATAATAATAATTCTGCACATGCAGGATCTGCACCATTTCCGACAGTTCCGACGCTACCGGGTAGACACCCTTTACTTTGAAACTTCTCTTATTGACTACATAGACCGCACTCCGGCCCACACAGGGAAACAGGATATTTCCTCCGTCAATGGTAAAAGATCTCGTATAATAACCATCCAGATCATTGATCCTTACTGCTTTTTTCAGAACCAGATTCAGGCCTTTGGCAGATCTCTTATAGATATACATCACACCAGTCATGGAACTCCATACATAGAACTGTCCGGTACTCTTGTCATAGACCACATAATGCGGACGGATCCCCACATCCGGGATACTCTCTACCAGTTGATATCCTGCTTCTGTTTTCGTATATGTCACGATCCGGTTATTGTCCGTATCCACCACCAGATAGATTGTTCCATCACTGGCAATGGCATGTGGACGGTTTAATCCCATACCGATGGGATGCCAGTCAAAGGGGGCACTGGCAGCATTGCTGCTGTGAAGCACCTGCTGATGATAGGCATCCGCAATATAAAATTCTCCGCCATACTGGTATACCTGTGTAGGTACAAAAAAACGATCCCCATACAGATTTCCCGCATCGTAAGCATAGACCTCACCCGGCTGGGACATAGGTGAGGCTTCCTCTTCTGCGGCTACCGTCACACTGCTCTGTAGCAGAAGCACTGCGGACAATGCTGCACATAATACACTCTTAATTGTTCTCTTTTGTTTCATACTGACCTTCCCTCTCTTGTGCTATTTTTTCGTTTGTATTTTCCCGTCTGGTACTGCTTTTATCTACCACATGTATGATGCCGATATTTCCCTGAAATGACGGAGCAAAAATATGCTCCCGCAAGTCATTCGCCACAACACCATCCCACGCTGCATGCATATGTGCCGCAACGATCTGTACCACATTGGAATCCGGGGCATACATACTGTCAATAAATTGCTGTGTATTGGCATCCGGGCAATATCCTGAATTCTCCGGATTCCAATAATAGATACGGTTTCTCACTGCCATGGATAATTCTTCCAGCGAAGTGTCCGTTTCGGAATAAAACGGTACATGTGTGGCCAGAATCACCGGGACTCCGTCTCCTGTCTGCTGCATGAGGAATTTCAGTTTTCCATCCGACAGGTTCACATAAGACTTGTTGATTCCAACGATGCGGAATGCTCCAAAATCAATACAGCCTTCTCCCTCATCACCGTCCCACAGTGCGGCCTGTGCCGCAAATCCATCATTGTCCGTAAATGTGCTTCCACCGTACCATCCCCCATAATCATGATCCGATCGGAGATAGAGCAGACGCTCCCTGGGATATTTCAATTCCTCAAATCCTACAGTTAATGCTTTCATATTAGAATGGCTACAGTAATCCAGCATGTCTCCACCAAAAATCACTGCATCGAAATCATGGTAATTCAGAAATTTCACAATTTCAGGCCATAGTTCCTCCCCATGGATTCCCTCGGGAGTTACCGACAGATTTTCATATCTCTCCCTGACCGTCGGCAGATTCTCTTCCAATACATCTCCGGCTTCTTTGTCCGTGATCATATGCAGATCATTGACAAAGGCAATGGTATATTCCCTGTCCAGTCCATCCAGTTCCACAGTGATCTCATCTGTTTTGAAATCATATTCCGGTGGATCATAGACAATTTCCTCTTTCTCCGGTATACTCTCTGCCACAGTCTCCGGAACCGTCTCACTGGCTGCGGTCTCCTCTGCCGGAGGAATCTGCTCCGGATCTCTCCGTGCCAGACCACATCCAATTCCGATTCCAGACACGGTCAGCAGCCCCAGGGCAATTAACAGGCCGTACAGCCACTGCCGTTTTTTTATGGTTCTTTTATTCCGTTTATCCTTCCGCATTTTTATTCTCCAACAATCCCCGGCACATTACTGCGGATCCAGGCTCTCGTTGTGGCGGTTGTACCATTACTGAAATTTACTTTATAAGCATCCTCCCCTGTCAGATCATTAAAGTACCAGAAGTGTCGCACATCCACAGTCTGGGGTGCACCCTGGGAATCTCCTGCCACGATTGTCAGACCCTGTTCACGGTATATTTCATCCACAATGGCATTGTAGGCTTGCGCATACCTTGAGACATCCAGTCCCGCATCATTGCCGTAAGAGATAATATCCTGCAGCAAGAGCAGATTGTAATCGGTTTCCCTCAGAATTGCCCGCATATTGTTCACAACATCTGCTTTCGTCAGAGATCCATCTGCCAGACCTGTTTCACTCCGCTTTCTTGTCACCCATGCCAGGCTATATTCATACCGCAGACGCAGCGGATCATCCAGTTCCTCCGGATCAAACATTACAGCATTTCCGCTCTCGTTGATCTTCTCTGCCTCTTCCGCATAATTCCACGCTTCATCCCTTGACCAGTTTTCATAGCTGGTAATATTATTGATGGCTTCAATAAATTTGGCTTTGAAAACCGTCACACATTCATCCCGGTAGGTCAGCAGTCCGCTATTATCTAAAGCATAGCCCCGTTCTGCGATCTGATCCGTAAAAGCGACAGCATCCGACAGGATTCCCCATGTCTGCTCGAACATTGCGTAACTTGCCTGTTGCCTCTCCAGATTATCGCACTGTACAATGACAGAATCCCGGTAAATCTTATAGGCATCTTCCATTTTCTTCTGTGCTTCATCCTGAAGATTATTTTCTTCAGCGATTGTCATATACCGTTCCAGGGCTTCTTTTGCCTGTGCACATCCTTCCTCATAATTGCCAGCTTCGTATTCAGCCCTTGCACCTTCCACGATCGTGTCCACCGTATCCAGCAATGCCGTATCGCCCTTCCCGTTTGTCTGGGAAGTTGCTCCATCTGCTGTATTTTCAACAGTCGAAGGCGTTGCTACTGTTTCCAGGCGGTCCGAACCAAAAATTCCGATAATGAGAAAAACAGCTCCCAGTATCAGCAAAATAGCTGCCAGCACAATCGCAATGATCAGAGGTGTTTTACTCTTCCCGGCTGCCGGCTGTCCGGATGCCGCATTTGTGACCGGAGATGCCTGCTTTTGTACCGGTGGCGCTGGCTGTGTTATCGGTTCTGCCGGCTTTTGTACCGACGGCTGAGGCTGTACTGTCGGTTCTGTTGTCTGCTGCACCGGATTCTCCACTTTTCTGCCGCATTTCGTACAGAATTTTGCTCCCGGTTTTAACGGTGTTCCGCACCCCGCACATACTGACAGTTGTCCTGTTTTTTCTATCTTAGTTCCGCAATATACGCAGAATTTGCTGTCATCAGCTATCTGCCTGCCGCATTTTGAACAGATCATTTGTACCCTCCCTGGAAACAGTTATCTATATTTTGATAGTATTCTATCACCCCCCCGTATTTCGTCAATGTAGGTTGTTCTTTTCTTTCTTGCTTTTCCGTCATTTATTTCATATAATAATTCCAATACCTATTGTGTACCGATGTAATCGGAAGGGGTTGGAATACCTATGGAGAATTCACCAAAAAGAAACGGCGGTAAAATATCATATACGCTGCAGGCCATTGGTCTGCTTCCTCTGTTGGCATTTGGGATCCTGATGCTGTTTTTTACCTCCCAGTGGTTTACGAGGATCATGTATCAGGAAGTGGAAAGTGAACTCTGTGATGCCGCAAAGAGTGCTACCACCCTTTTGAACGCAGCTTACCCGGGCGATTACCGGCTGGAGGGAGAAGTCGCGTATCTTTTATATAAGGGGGATCACGATATCACCCGTGAGTATTCTCTGTTTGACCGTTTTAAAGAAGATACCGGTCTGGATATTACTCTGTTTTATCAGGATACTCGTATTCTGACTACTTTGTACAACAATAATGCCGAGCGTATTGTCGGCTCCGGTGCTCCCGATGTTGTTGTCCGTGACGTTCTGAATACCGGTGAAGATCATTTCTATACCCACACGCTGATCAACGGCAAGGCATATTTTTCTTACTATACTCCCGTACGAAATGAAGACGGCACGGTGATTGGAATGTTATTTATCGGCAAACCGAGTGAAACGGTATCACAGTCCATTCAGCGGTATGTCTACCCTCTGACCTGGCTGATCATCGGATTCGTGGCTGTCGTTGCCCTCTGCATTTATTTCTATACAAAAGGATTTGTAGCGGTGCTGATGAATATTCACGTTTTCCTCTCCGAAGTAGCTTCCGGAAATCTGAACACGACGTTAGATGCCTCCGTGACAAAGCGCAGTGATGAGCTGGGAGATATCGGTCGATGTGCCTTGGCGATGCAGCGCTCACTTCGCATTATGATCGAACAGGACGCACTGACGGAGCTGTATAACCGCCGCTCCGGTGACCAAAAGCTAAGACAGGTTGCCGCAAATGCGCAAGTATCCGGATGTTCCTATGCTGTGTCGATCGGCGATATTGACCTGTTCAAACGGATCAACGACACCTACGGTCACGAATGCGGTGATGTAGTGTTGAAAAAAGTATCTTATATTCTGAAACAGCATATGTGGCATCAGGGCTTTGTGGCACGCTGGGGCGGAGAAGAATTTCTGCTGGTCTTTGAAGATGCCGATCTGGAAAAAGCAAAAGAACAGCTCGAACAGATTCTGGACGACATCCGTGCTCTGGACACATTCTACGAGAATCAGCATGTCCGGCTGACCATGACATTCGGTTTGGTCTGCGAACCTGCGGAAGATATCCATGTGCTTCTGAAAGAAGCGGACGAAAAATTATACCTTGGCAAAACAAACGGCAGAAATCAGGTAGTCTCCTGATTCTGCCGCTCTTTTCTTAATATAAAATATTCTACTGCTCCATCTGTCTCCCCAGAAATCCCGCCGCGGACTGCGCCAGTTTCTGCTCCACTTCGCCCATTTTGTTCTTCCCGTCATTTTCAAGAAGGATTACACTTCCGATGATATCTCCTTCACAGATGATCGGTGTAATGACCTGGTGCGCATACTCTGTTGCAATGTCGTCCGCAATATTGACAAATCCCCGGTCTCCCTTGGAAGCGATCACGGTCTCTCTGTTATTGATCCGCTCCTCCAATTGTCTGCTTACTGCCTTATTCAATAGCTGTTTACCGCCCCCGGAGACCGCTATAAACTGATCCCTGTCCGCAATCAAAGCGGTATGCCCGGACACCTGTGCCAGACTTTCCGCATATTGTCTGGCGAAAGTAGTCATCTCCCCGATGGGAGAATATTTTTTCAGGATCACCTGTCCCTCTCTGTCCGTGAATATTTCCAACGGGTCGCTCTCTCTGATGTGTAACGTACGGCGGATCTCCTTCGGAATCACAATACGTCCAAGGTCATCTATTCGTCGAACAATTCCTGTTGCTTTCATCATTTTTCCTCCAAATTCCATATTCTTTTATCTGTGCAAATACCATCTCCGTAACATCGTTTTACATATCGTTGTCCGGATACCACTTCTCATTGAGATGAATTTATGGAGTTAGTATGTGGAAAATGTGGGGAATTATTCTTTTTATTAAAATACATCAATTTAATTTTTGTTTCTGTATCATCGAATATTTCTATTGCCGGCACACCGCTTTTCTTTGTATTTTCAGTATTTCTATGTTACACTTAGCCTACTTGCGACAAATATATTATTAGGAGAGTTTACATCTATGAATCATAAAAATGATAAAAGAAGCTCGTTTTCCGGAAAAATCGGTTTTGTTCTGTCTGCTGCCGGTGCATCGGTAGGTCTGGGCAACATCTGGCGTTTCCCGTATCTGGCGGCGAAGTACGGCGGCGGTATCTTTCTGCTGATCTATATTATTCTGGCGCTGACCTTCGGTTACACCATGATCGTGGCAGAGACTTCACTGGGTCGTATGACCGGTAAAAGTCCCGTCGGCGCTTTTCATTCTTTCGGGAAGTCCAAATGGCTGTCCTTCGGCGGATGGATCAACGCGATCATTCCTATCCTGATCGTACCGTATTATTCCGTCATCGGCGGATGGGTCATCAAATATCTCGTGGAATATGTCAAGGGACAGGGACATGCTTTGGCAGCGGATGGCTATTTTTCTGAGTTCATCTCTAATGGTGTTTCCACAGAGCTCTGCTTTGTCGTGTTCACCCTGTGCACTCTTGGCATCATCTATGCCGGTGTGCGTAACGGTATCGAGCGCGTATCCCGTATTATGATGCCGGTTCTGGTCGTGCTGTCGGTGATCATTACGATTTATTCCGTCACCAGACCTGGTGCCTTAAGCGGTGTAAAATATTTCCTGATCCCGAATCCTGCGAACTTTTCCTGGATGACGGTGGTCGCTGCCATGGGGCAGATGTTCTACTCCCTGTCCATCGCCATGGGTATCCTCATTACCTTCGGTTCTTACATGAAAAAAGATGTCTCGATCGAAGGCTCTACCAAAAATGTGGAGATCTTCGATACCGCCATTGCTATTATGGCAGGACTGATGATCATTCCTGCGGTGTTTGCTTTCTCCGGCGGAGATCCCGATACGCTGCAGGCCGGACCGGCATTGATGTTCATCACGATTCCCAAGGTCTTCGACAGCATGGGCATGGGAACCTTTGTCGGTATCCTGTTCTTCCTGCTGGTGCTGTTCGCAGCCATGACCAGTTCCATCGCGCTGACCGAGAGTGCCGTATCTACTTTCGAAGATGAGCTTGGATGGAACCGTAAGAAATCTACCGTGATTATGGGTGTGATCATGCTGGCACTGGGAAGCTTATCCTCTCTGGGTTATGGCCCGTTAGCCGCTGTGAAGATCATCGGTATGCAGTTCCTGGATTTCTTTGATTTCCTGACCAATTCCGTGATGATGCCGATTGCCGCTATCACGATCTGCCTGCTGGTGTCCCGTGTCATCGGCGTAAAAGCTGTGGAAGAAGAAGTCATGCACGGAGAGAGTACTTTCCGGCGTAAGAAAATCTTCAACTTTATGATCAAATATCTATGTCCGGTATTTGCTGCGATTATTCTGTTGAGTTCTGTGGCAAATGCTTTCGGGTGGATTACAATGTAACAATGCCAGGATCTAAAACGAACCCCCACGCTGTGCTCGCACATGCGTGGGGGTATTTTTATGCATCATCCTATCGGAATCACTCTTCCTGTCTCAGCATTCACTCTATGGGAAATAGAGATGACAGTACGTCCTTCGGATGCTCTCTTCAGTGCCTGCAGCACTTCTTCCTCAGTCTGTGCATCCAGGTTTGCTGTGATCTCATCCAGCAAAAGGAGCTGTGGCTTCGCCACCGCTGCTCTGGCAATGGATAAGAGCTGCCACTGTCCCTGGGAAAAGATCTCCGGGGTGCATGGCGTATCATAGCCTTTTTCCAACTGCTCTATCGTCGTATTCAATCCTGCGATCTCCGCAGCCTCTCTGACCTCTTCCTGCGTAAAACGCTCGTCATACAACGTGATCTGGTCTCTCACCGTACCGGGGACTCTGTGGAAGGTCTGCTCCACATAGCCGTAAAGGCTGCGCTTCTCGGCATCCGGAATCTTCGCAGTCTCCCGGCCTTGGATCAGCACTTTTCCGTTTTGCGGTTCATACAATCCCAGTAACAGCTTGAATATGGTACTCTTGCCTGCGCCTGTCCTGCCGGACAGGGTAACCTGTTCCCCGGTCTGTACTGCGAAGCTCAGATCATGCAGGATTTCTCTGTTATCATAGCTGAAATCCACATGCTGTAGTTCTACAAATGCGGATTTTGCTGTCTTTTCGCGCTCTTCCTCTACGCTTATCTCGCGCTCCGGCAGCTCCTCCAGCGCATAAAATTCATTGATCCTGTGTACGCCGGCGATCGCGGACTGTATCGTCTGGATCTCCATTCCCAGGCTCTCCACAGGCGTAAATATCTGTGAAATATAGTTGATCACAGCTACCGCCGTACCGGCTGACATTCCGAACAAGGTCAGCACTTTGGCATTGCCGGAGGCTGAGAACAGCATTACCACTGCTACCACAACAGCATTCAGGATCAGGATCACCGGGGAATAGATAGCATCATAAAAATTCGTACGATCCACCGCGCGGTAACTCTCTGCAATGTATTCGTCATATCGTTGCTCCATGTAGCGCTCTTTTCCCAACGTATGAATCGTACGGATATTGTGCAAGGTCTCCGGCACGTGTCCGGAAGCCCGTCCCACAGCCTGTCTGTTCTCGATCTGCGCTTTCAGCATGTTCTTCTGCACCGTCCGGGTAAACCAGTACAAAAACGGTAACAGTACCAGCAGAACCAGTGCCAGGCCTCTGTTTTTCATCCAGATCACCGCCAGAATACTCACAATCTTGCACGCATCAGCAAACATACTGATGATGCCGGAAGTAAACAGATTCTCTACGGTGTCCACATCTCCGACGAACCGGGAGACCACAGTACCGGGCTCCTGTTTTGTCAGTTCCTGTGCTGTCAGTCTCGTATATTTTTCCATGAGACTGCCACGGAGCGCATGGGTAATCTTCTGTCCAAAGACAGTCAACAGGCTCTCTCTCAGGCTTTCCGTCAGTCCGGTCAGCACTGTGAAGGCAAAATACAATACAATCAAAATCACCGGGACATTGTCGCCTCCGGTAATACTATCTACGATACTTCCCAGGATCCAGGGAGGCAGAAGTGCAGTCACGATTGCGCCCACGACTGCCAATACAATTCCCATGGATAATATTTTCTGTTTCAGCACAGTGCGGCGAATCACTTCGAACACACTTCTTCCGGATGTTTGTAATTTTTCCTGACGCAATTCTACCCCCTCCTTTCCTCTGTCTTATTCTGAGTCGCACTCACCTTATTATCTTCTTCCGATACTATGTCTCCCAATATCTTGTTTTGCGTTTGGTGTTCCTGCTGTAACGTTTTTTTCGGGTTACCATCGCTTCCTGCCTGTGCTTCATACAGTCTCGCATACTCCGGGCACTTTGCAAGAATCTGTTCATGGGTTCCCACAACTACTTTTCCATCCTCCATCCACAACACCTGATTCATCTGCGGGAACAGATAAAGTCTGTGGGATAAAAGGATCACAATACTGTCGGCTGCCAGCTTCTTCAGATTGGCAAACACTTCTTCCTCGGTCTTTCGGTCTAATGCAGAAAAAGGATCATCCAGAATCAATACCGGCCGCTTATGGCACAGTGTTCTCGCCAGTGCCAGTCTCTGCGCCTGTCCCCCGGAAAGTCTGACACCACCGTTCCCTACAATCGTCTCTGCGCCTCCTTCCATCTCCTTTACTTCTTCGTCAAAGCAGACAGCTTTCAGGTATTTCTCCACATCCCGGTCTTCTCCAAGGAGCACATTGTTGCGAACCGTGTCATTGAACAGTTCCGGATCATGCCCCAGATAACCCACCATTCCGGTGCGCTCGGCCTTGGTCATCTCGGATAATTCCTTACCATGAAAACGAATCCGTCCCTCATAAGGATATTCGCACAGGAACGTCTTGCCCAGCGTGGATTTTCCGCAGGCTACCGCGCCGGTGACACCGATGATCTGTCCCGGTGACGCCAGGAAACTTAAATCTTCAAAAATCTTCTCGCCGCCCGGATAAGCAAAGCTTACATGCGATACTTCCAAAGTTCCCGGCTTCTGCAGCCTGTTGTCATCCTCGTAAGTATCCTCCTTCATAAGCGGCTTGATCCGCTTCCATGAGACCTGTGCCTTATGTACCGCATTGAAGAGTTTCGCTGCGTGGGAGGACTTTACCGAAAGTTTGATAAAACAGGACAAAAACGTGGTAAACGCTGCCACATCCCACACTTTCCAGCCATTCCCCAATACATTTTTGCTGCCGAAATACAGGATAAACAGCACGCCTGTCATAGAAATGATCCGGTACAGCGGTGGAAAGGCGGTACTCCAGATATTTGCCCGCACAGCGGATTTCTCATAAGCAGTCAAATTCTCTTCGTATGCCTGCTTACGTTCTTTTTCTCTGCCATAGACACGATAGGTAATGGCATTGGTGGCTCTGTCCAGGGTCGCCGCACTTAAAGCCCCGGACTGTTCCTTATATGCGGCTCCCGTGCGCTGGACATTTCCCTTCATTTTCTCCGCCAGCACATAGGATACCGGCAAAAAAAGCATCCCTAAGATGGCCAGACGCCAGTCGTAATAAAGCAGCATTCCGGCATACGCCGCCAGCGCCACACCGGTATCAAAGATCTCTGTGGTGAATTTCCGCATGCCCTCCACACAGTCATCCACATCCAGAATAGCCTTGGTCATGACATTACCGGCGCCTTCCTCTTCCAGCTGCGCACGGCTTCTGTGTACCAGACTGCCATACAGGATCTCTTTCATGTCCCGGTTGACATTATTGGCAAAACGTCTCACATAAAAACGCTTGATATAACGGGAGATCTGCACCACCGCGATCACCGTGACATAGCTGATCACCAGAACCAGCATATCGCTGTATCCGGCAGTTCCTCCCAGAATATTTACCAGGCAGCCTGTCATCTGTCCTTCATACCAGGGTCCGGCCAACAGACCCACATTATAAATCAGACCGGACACCGTTACCGCCAGAAGGATCGGCCACTGCATCTTAAAATAAGACAAGATTCTGTCCGGCCCGGATATTTTTCTTCTCTGCATTTCGTTTGCCATACTTGTTTTCTCTTCACTTCTCTTAATTGATCTCTTTTGTTTTAATTTTCATAAAATTCTATAAAAAAGATGTACCATCCTTTCAATGATAGTACATCTCTTATCTCTGTCAATCGGTTCTTTTAAATTTTATGCTTTCAGTATCTCGGAAAGATTTCTCTGAATCCCTGCTGCCACATCCGGCTTATTCATGGAATAAACATGGATATGTTTCACACCATTTGCCAACAGATCAATGATCTGGTCGGTAGCATAGGCAATTCCCGCCTGTTTCATGGCTTCCGGATTGTCTCCGAAGCGGTCTACGATATTTTTAAAGCGTTCCGGAACGTTGCAGCCGGACAGTTTTACCGCATTTTTCACCTGTACACCTCGGGTGATGGGCATGATACCGGGGATAATGGGTACCGTGATCCCGGCCTCTCTGACACGGTACATGAAGTTGAAGAAAATGTTATTATCGAAAAACATCTGGGTCGTCAGATATTCACATCCGGCATCCACCTTCTGCTTCAGTCCCTGAATATCTGCATTCTTATTCGCAGAATCGGGATGTACCTCCGGGTAGCAGGCGCCGCCCACACAGAAATCTCCGTTTTCCTTAATGAAACGCACCAGGTCCGAAGCATGGGTAAAATCGGTAAACACCTCACCGTCAAAGTCTTTCGGAATGTCGCCCCTGAGTGCCAGAATATTTTCTATACCGGCAGTCTTCATTTCGTCCAATGCCGCACGGATACTGTCTTTTTCCGCACAGACACAGGTCAGATGTGCTACCGTCGGCACATTGTGCTTTTTCTGGATCTCACTGGCCAGCGCGATCGTATGTCCCTTCGTGCTGCCGCCCGCTCCGTAGGTCACGCTCATATAAGCCGGCTGCAGGGCTGCGATTCCCAACGCCGCAGTCTCCACATTTTCAAAATCTGTACTTTTCTTTGGGGGAAATACCTCGAAAGAAATCGTTGCTGTATCCTGTGCTAAAATATCTCTGATTTTCATGTTTAACCTCATTTCTGCGCACGCTTTTTGCGCATGACGAGTTTGTGTCAAGTACGCGCAGACACAAATCTCGCGATTGAAAAATTTTATTTTTCAATCTTTAACCTCTCTCATCCCGCATAAAGATCGGCAGGAATTCCTGTTTTGCCTCTTCTTCATTTTCGCTTTCCGCAATGATGTTCCGGATATTCTGCATCCGTTTGTCCAGTGCCGCACTCTGCTGTGCACAATCATACAGCTCATCCTTCAGGAACTTTGCCTGACTCTCCGGAATATTTTTCTTGTATTGCAGCTTGTGTTCCAGACTGGCCCAGAAGTCCATGGCGATGGTGCGGAACTGTACTTCCACATAGACCAACTTTTTCGTATTCTGCAAGAAAATCGGCACCTGCACGATCAGATGCAGACTCCGGTATCCGCTCTCCTTGGGATTCTTGATATAGTCCTTGCGCTCCACCAGTGTGATATCATCCTGTCGCAAAAAGCTCTCTGCCAGTTCGTAGATATCGTCCGGGAAGGAACAGATGACCCTGACTCCGGCGATATCGCGGATATTCTCTTCAATGCCTTCCATAGTCATGGGAATATTTTTCCGACGGATCTTACGCAGAATACTGTCATACGATTTGACCCTGGTCTTGATTCCTTCGATAGGATTGCGGTCGTATTCCAGGGAATACTCCTGGTTCAACACTTTGAATTTCGTCTCCACCTCCATGATGGCACACTGATAATACGACATCAGTTCATCCATGGGGCGTTTGTTTTTCTCGATCAGATCCAAGAATTGATCTGATAATAAATGTTGTTTGAAAAATTTACCTCTGATGGTATCCATAATATAACTTACCCTTTTATTGTCTATATTTTTAATCAATATCTTTTTATGATAATCCATGATTGATCATAGATTATCATAAATAAAAATGCCTCCTTGCATACGGTATATCCATAGTATATACCATAGACCAGGAGGTATCAATCACTTCATGTTGAATCGATAGGCT
>JBNMHS010000008.1:0-57400 GCA_050872885.1 Acetatifactor sp. | reverse complement strand
GCGATGTAGATGAGCTGAAGGCTGCAAAAGAGAAACTGACCCAGAGTGCACAGTCCGTATTCACCAAGATGTATGAGCAGGCTGCTCAGGCACAGCAGGGTGCCGGTGCACAGGGCGCAGGTCCCGACATGAATGCACAGGCCGGCGGCAACGCAGGTTCTTCCGCAGATGATGATGTCATCGACGGAGACTTCAGAGAAGTATAATTAAACTTCACAAATAAAGCAAATCGTGGTATAACAGTAAATGCTGTGTAACAGCGATTGCAAATAACAGGTGGCACAGGGTATGCGGAAGCGTGCCCTGTGCATAACCGTTTATAGATTTATGTGATAGAGGTGTAAAAATGGCAGAGCAGAAGAGAGACTATTATGAAGTCCTCGGTGTGGATAAAAATGCAGATGATGCTGCAATCAAAAAAGCATACCGTGTACTGGCGAAAAAATACCATCCCGACATGAACCCCGGAGACAAGGATGCGGAACAGAAGTTTAAAGAAGCTTCCGAGGCTTATGCCGTGCTGAGTGATCCCGAGAAGAGACGTCAGTATGATCAGTATGGTCATGCTGCATTTGACGGTGGTGCAGGCGGTGCCGGTGGATTTGATTTCAACGGTGCTGATTTCGGAGACATTTTCGGAGATATCTTCGGAGATATTTTTGGTGGCGGCAGAAGTCGAGGTGCCAGAAATAACGGCCCCATGAAGGGTGCCAATATCCGTACCAGCGTGCATATCACTTTTGAAGAGGCAGTCTTCGGCTGTAAGAAAGAGATCGACCTCACCGTAAAAGAGACCTGTAAGACTTGTAACGGTTCCGGTGCAAAGCCCGGTACCAGTCCTGAGACCTGCAGCAAGTGCGGCGGTAAGGGTCAGGTCGTATTTACCCAACAGTCTTTCTTCGGTACGGTACGTAATGTACAGACCTGCCCCGACTGTCAGGGTACCGGTAAAGTGATCAAGGAGAAGTGTCCTGATTGCCGTGGTACCGGATACATTCCTATGAAGAAACGTTATGCGGTAGATATTCCCGCAGGTATTGATAACGGTCAGTCCACCCGTATGCCCGGACTGGGTGAGCCCGGTGTGAACGGCGGTCCCAGAGGCGATGTGCTGGTAGAAGTGATCGTAGGTCGTCATCCGATCTTCCAGAGACAGGATTTCGATATCTTCTCCACCGTGCCCATCTCCTTCGCAGTAGCGGCACTCGGCGGTGAAGTACTCATCGATACCGTAGACGGCAAGGTCGTATACGATGTGAAGGCCGGAACCCAGACCGACACCAAGATCCGCTTACGCGGCAAAGGTGTTCCTTCCTGGAGAAACAAGGATGTCCGCGGTGACCATTATGTTACCCTTGTGGTACAGACCCCGGATAAACTCAAACCGGAAGCCAAGGAACTGCTCAAACAGTTCGATGCCCTGACCGGAGATTCCCTCAATGCAGTCAAAAATGCAACCGAAGCAGGAACCGGCGATGGCAAAGAGAAAGACGGCAAGGACGGCAAAAAGAAGAAATTCTGGAAGTAAATAGTAAATTAACGAACAAAACTCCTAGCGCAGCATATATGCTACTCTGGGAGTTTGTTCGTTAACTTGCTATCTGGCAAAAGTTTGACAGAATAGCCGGAAATGCTTACAATGCAAGTAGTTACGCGGCTCATGATACGAAGGAGACTTGCAGAGGATGGAGAATCGGAAAGAGGAATTTCTAAAAACTGTATGCCGGATCTATATGGCGGCTATCGTAGTATTATTACCTCTATGCTACATCCCCTGGAACGGATACTATAAGATTGGAGATACCAAATACTATTTATTTCGCAATATTTCACTGGTGTGCATGGGATGCTGTGTGATCGTGGGACTTGCAAGTGCAGCGGCTGAGCTGTGGGCAAGAGTAAAACTGCGATATAAAGGTCACATACATGGGGATAAACCTGACGAAATACAGGAAAACCGGAGAAAAAGACTGCATGGAATCGTAAAGACAACAGTTGACAGGTATCGGGAAAATGCGGTACAGACAGCAGTATATGCTTATGGCATCTGCGCGGTTCTTTCTGCGATCTGCAGTCCTTACGGCAGTACCGCATGGACCGGTGAGCGGGAATGGTATATGGGAGCTGTTACCATCTGCCTCATGGTGGGCGGATTCTGGAGGACAGCTCATTACGGAGAGCAATGCCGGGAGATCGTTCTGCTGGGGGAGGCAGCTTTCACGGCAGTGACCTTGATCGGCCTGTTTCAGAAACTGGGATACGATCCACTGGGACTGCTGAAAGGATACGTGGTAGGTGACTGGGAATATACACATATGCTTTCTACCCTGGGAAATAATAACTGGCTCAGCGGTTACTACAGCGTCATGTTTCCCCTGTCCCTGGCGCTGCTTCAAAAAGCAATGTCTGACAGAAAGATGATTCCGCAGATAGTACTTGGCATCTGCAATGCACTGGCTGTGATGCTGTTACTGCTTCAGGGAAGCGACAGCGGTGTACTCGTGGCATGTATTTCTGTGTGGCTGTGGTTATGGCTGAACAGGGATCAACAACAAAACTGGCAGAAAATACTGCTGATGCTCGCGTCAGCATTTATGGGAATGTTTATTTTCGGGAAAATACTGCAGCGTTTAGGTACCTATGATATTCTGTTACAGGATGGAATCGCGAAGAAACTGGCAGCCTGGTGGGGATGGCCTTTGGCAGTCGGAATCTGCCTGCTTTTCTGCGTAGTCTGCCGCCTGATTCCGGACAAAACAGAAAAAATGTTGCAAAAAGGTATATTATATGGCAGTCTTGGTATTGCGATAATAGCATTATTGTGGTATGTGTATCATTTGACGGAAATTAATTTTGCGGAATGGGGCAACCGCCGGGGAAGATTATGGCAGATGGCATGGACCGGATTCCGGGAAGGAAATCTGCGCCAGAAGCTGCTGGGAGCCGGGCCGGACTGCTTCGCAAAATACCTGGGGGAACTGCTGCCCGGAGGTACCGTACTTTTTGACAAGGGGTATTTTCAAGGTTCCGTTTTTACCAATGCGCATAATGAGTGGCTTACTACGCTTGTCAATCTGGGATTGATGGGAACGGCCACTTATGCAATGATTTTTATCACGGCGCTGCGGACTTACAGAAAGAATACTCTGGCAGTTTTATTGCTGTTTACCTACGGGATACATTCGCTGATCAGTTTTCAGCAGGTACTGAATGCTCCGTTTTTCTTTCTGGTGCTGGGGCTGTGTGAAGCACAAAACCGGAGAGAAAAGACGCAGAACAGATAAAATAGATACGGATGAGGAGTCGTTAGAAGTTACATGAAAAATATTTGGAAGATTTTTACGGGAGATTTGAAAAAACTGGTCAGACAGCCCTTTGCACTGATCATCATCATTGGATTGTGCGTGATACCGTCACTGTATGCATGGTTCAATATTTTTGCCAACTGGGATCCCTATTCCAATACCGGAGGAATACCGGTAGCAGTGGTATCTCTGGATCAGGACTACACGCTGAAGGACGGATCTGTGGTAAATATGGGAGAATCCGTGCTGGAAAGTCTGCATTCCAATACCAGTGTAGACTGGAACTTCCTGGATACGGAGGAAGAGGCTTTGGATGGCGTGGAAGCAGGTAAATACTATGCGGCTGTCGTCATTACGGATAAATTTACTTATAGCATGTACAACGTCTTTTCCGATGACTTTGAGAATCCTGCATTGATCTATTACCAGAATCAGAAGAGCAATGCCATTGCTACCAAGATCACAGATACGGTGGCAGGGACACTGCAGAATACTATTAACGAGACATTCATTAAAGTGGCGGCGACCACGGTATTTGAAGAGGGCAACTCTGTATCGGACCGGGTACAGGGCGACAGCTATGTGGAAGAATTCTGCTCCAAAATCGAGGAACTGAATGACAATCTGAAGGAATACAGTGCCATGATCGATTCATTCCGGGCAGGCAATGCGCGGCTGGAGGCAGCGATCACTCATGTGAACTACGAGATTCCCACTATGCAGAAGAAGCTGGACAATACCACCGCCAGCCTCAACCAGAGCAGTCAGGACTTATCTTCTACCAGAGACACTCTCGGAAATTTCAGCAATAATATTGATACTTCCATGAACAATATCAACAACTCGCTGGAAAACATAAAAAAAGCATTGGATGAGAGTAAACTGGCGGATGATACTGCGCAGATGACAAAAGATCTGAACTTGGTAGCGAGAGATACCAATACCCTGAACGGTCAGGTGAATGATCTGCTGGCCGCTCTTGTGCAGCAAAAGCTGGAAAGCGTCTCCGACGGCAATGCAGCGAACGGTGGTAATATCGGAGGTAATATCGGCGGCAATATCGGAAGTAATATTGATAGCGGTGCAATAACGGATGCCGCCATTGAAGCACTGAAGGCCATGCAGAAGGAACTGGATCTGATGAATACCGTAGTGGGCAGTGTACTGGAAGCTACGGACGAACAGGTGGCGGAGAGGGCAAAAGTCAACGTCAACAATGCTATGAATAATATGAAGAGTGCCATTGACAGCTGCGAGGCTTCCGTTAACAATCTGCAGGCGATCTACAAGAATAATCTGGTACCCCAGATGCAGAAGGTTCTGACAAATATGTCGGATTCTCTGGATCAGGTAACGAATCTGGTGAATACCCTGAGCAATACCGTGAAAAATGTGGGCGTTGTTATGGAAGGTGTCGGTGACACTGTGACCGGAACCGGTGAGAGTCTGGGACAGATTAAGGATGTGGTAGATAATATCAGTGCAAAACTGACAGATCTGACAGAGAAGCTGGACGGTGCTTCGGAAGAAGAAATGATGGATATTCTGGTGCGTTTCCTGGGTGGAGATCCGGATAGCCTGGGAGCGTATTTTGCATCTCCTGTGACCATGGAGACCATTGCCATGTATCCCGTAGCGACTTACGGATCTGCAATGACACCGTTCTATTCCACACTGGCGATCTGGGTAGGTTCCACGATCCTGGTAGCACTGGTCAAGGTAAAGGCATCACCGAAAGGACTGGAAAACGTACAGAGCTATCAGCTGTATTTCGGAAGATATCTGTTGTTCTTACTGTTAGCCCAGATCCAGGCAGCGATTATCGTAGCCGGAGATCTGTGGCTGCTGAAGGTAAACATTGTGGAGCCGGGGCTGTTTTTCCTGGCGGCAAGCTTCACGGCAACGGCATTTTCACTGCTGATCTATTCTCTGACACTTGCGTTCGGAGATGTGGGCAAGGCGGTCTGCGTCATTGTCATGGTATTGCAGATCGCGGGATCCAGCGGTACCTTCCCCATCGAGCTGTTGCCGGATACCTACCAGAAGATATACATCTTCTTCCCGTTCCCTTATGCCATCCGGGCGATGAGAGAGGCACTGGCAGGCATGTACGGCACTGCTTATATGGAAGCGCTGGCAAAGCTGATCCTGTTTATGATAGAAGGTCTGCTGATCGGACTGGTGATCCGGATCCCTTTCGTCAAACTGAATCATTTTGTGGAAGAGCGCATGGAAGATACGGAACTCATGTAATGCCGATTCTGCACAGACATTACCAAAATGCATAGAGGACAAATTTATGGAGAGAGATTACGAAGAGATTTTTCAGAAGGTTCTGAATTATGAGCAGACCCTTCATGAGAAAAACAGAAGAAGAATAAAGATCGGTCTGAAATGTATCTGGATCGTGCCCTTGTTTTTCCTGGCATTGTTATTCCTGACCGGCAGCAATAAGGTGATCTTCCTGATTTTGTGGATCGTATCCCTGTTTGCACTGTCGATTTATCTGATCGTGGTGGAATATATGGATTATAATCTGCAGGAGAAAATCATGGAGCTCAAAGGGGAAGAGGGAGATCTTCAGGCAGTGACGCCGGATGATTTTGACAGGGCGGCACAGATTATCCGCGAGACCCGGAAAATGATCGGTGCAGGTCTGAATTCAGCAGTGGAGACCGAACAGGAAGTGTCCGAAGAAAATATTGCAGAGAATGCAGAAAATATAGAAAAAACAGATAAAGAAAACGCTGATGCTGTCAAAAAGAAAAGCAGGGAAAACGGCAGGAAGCACGGCACAAAAGGCGACAAAAAAGACGGGGAGGATGGTGAATAATATGCGTAATATCTGGAAAATATTTACCACCGACATCCGCCGGATCAGCAATAACGTGGTGGCGGTAGTCATTATCATGGGACTTAGTATTCTCCCGGCGCTGTATGCGTGGTTCAACATTTTCTCCAACTGGGATCCCTATGAGCCCGCAGCTACCAGCCAGTTGAAGGTGGCGGTGGCTTCCGATGATGCCGGAGCAGAGATCATGGGACTGTCTCTGAACGTAGGTGACAGTGTACTGGAGGCGTTAGCGGCCAATACTACTATCGGCTGGGTATTCCCCGAGAGCACAGAGGAAGCATTGGAGGGTGTGAAGAACAGCGACTATTATGCGGCATTGATCATCCCTGAGACCTTTACCCGGGAAATGTTGGGATTTATAGACGGTGAAGTGGATCATCCGACGATCTATTATTATGAAAATGAGAAAAAGAACGGTATTGCGCCCAAGATCACAGGCAAAGCAAAAAATGCCGTACAGGAACAGGTAAATGCTACTTTTATCAGCACTGTGGCAGAAGCGGTAATGAAAGCGGGAAATGCACTTTCCGTGGTAAATGCCGATGGGCAGACCGGCGTGGAAGAGTCCCTGGATACCATGCAGGCACAGCTGCAGGATTATGTAGTCATGCTGCAGTCCTTCCAGAGTATCATGAATTCCGCAGAGATGATCATGGCTACCAGTCAGAACATGCTCCCGGATATGGATAATATTCTGGAGAATGGCCGGAATACCATGATCGGTATGCAGACCATGATCAATTCCAGCGTGGATGCGGTGGATGTCATGGGAGACATGGTAAGCAGCAGTATGGATATGATAACAGAAGCATTGCAGTACCTGTCGGTCTTTTCCGATGGACTGTTGGAGCAGATGGGCAGCAACAATGTGGGAACTGCCACGGATACCGGTCTGGGTATGGCTATCGGACTGGTACAGGGTATGCAGGCCAATATGGATGTCCTGGGGAGTCTGATCACCGGACAGGATGCACAGATTCAGGAGATCAATCAGTCTCTGAAAAAGATAGAGACAGATCTGAAACAGCTGCAAAACAGTAAGGGACAGGTGGATACCGATATCAATACCCTGCGGGCGCAGATCCGCGAACAGATCAGAATCTGCAACAAGCAGCTGGACGATCTGCTGAATGACTATAACAATAATGTCAGACCTTCCTTCCGGGCTACCGGGAAATCCATGCAGCAGGCATTTTTAAATGCCGCAGCCATGATGAACGGCACGGATGTGAATATGGACGAGATCTCGGATATCCTGAAAGAGTACCGGCAGACTTTGCAGGAGGGCAACGTCAGCCTGCAGGATTCCCTGACAATCGCACAGGAACTGCTGGACAAGGTCAGAAAAATAGCAGATAATATAAAGCGGATCACCGGAGCGGAGACTTATGAGGATATTTTAAACGCCATGGCTACCGATCCGACGGCTGTGGCAGATTTCGTTTCGTCTCCGGTCAGACTGGAGACAGTAGCCATCTATCCGGTGGATCACTACGGTTCAGCGGCATCGCCGTTCTACACGATCCTTGCAATCTGGGTAGGCGCTTTGTTCCTGGTGGCTATCATTCATGTAGGTGTGAAACCTATTGAACCGGGAGATCATTACAAGGCATATGAGAGATATTTTGGCAGATATCTGCTCTTCTTCCTGATCGGACAGGCGCAGACGCTGCTTACGATCCTGGGCAATTTGTATTATATTGAGATACAGTGCCAGCACAAGTTCCTGTATTGGCTGGCGGCAGCAGTGGCCAGCGCGGCGTTCAGCTGCTTTATGTATTCCGTGACCTTTGCTTTTGGCAATGTGGGTGAGGCACTGGCTATCGTGGTCATGGTCATCCAGGTAGCGGGAAGCGGCGGAACTTTCCCAATCGAAACGCTGCCGAAAGTATTCCAGTGGATCTATCCGTTCCTGCCGTTCCAGTTCGGCATGAAGGCCTTTAAGGAGTGTATTGCGGGAATGTACGGTGTGGACTATTGGATCAATGTCGGTAAAATGGCACTGTTTCTGCTCATAGCATTGCTGCTCGGACTGGCTTTGGAACCGCCGTTCCGTAAATTGAATCATATGATCGAGAAGAGCAAAGAAAAAACGGGACTCATGTTGTAAGAAAGGAATCATACTATGAAGTGGGTAAAATTCAAAATAAAGACGGTAACCGAGGCGGAGGATATCATTATCAGCACGTTGTATGATCTGGGGCTGGAAGGTGCGCAGATCGAGGACAAGGTGCCGTTAACCGCCATGGAGAAGGAGCAGATGTTCGTAGATATCCTGCCGGACGGACCGGAGGATGACGGCATCGCATACTTGAGCTTTTTCGTGGAGGAAAAAGAGGACGGCAGCCTGGAAGTGGCAGGAGAAAAGACGACCACCGATACAGTGCTTGCGGATGTAAAGCAGGAGCTGGAAGATCTGCGTCAGTTTATGGACATCGGAGAAGGATCCGTTGCAGTGGATGAGACTGAGGACATCGACTGGATCAACAACTGGAAGCAGTATTTCCATCAGTTTTATATCGATGATAATCTGGTAATTCCTT
Organism: Acetatifactor sp.; assembly: GCA_050872885.1. Classification (GTDB taxonomy): domain Bacteria; phylum Bacillota; class Clostridia; order Lachnospirales; family Lachnospiraceae; genus Acetatifactor. The sequence goes on along the minus strand of JBNMHS010000008.1, from coordinate 48,698 downwards.
CCTGGGAGAATATTAAGCCGGAAGATACCGATAAAATGGTACTTCACATTGATCCCGGCACCGCTTTCGGCACCGGTATGCACGAAACCACACAGTTGTGCATCCGTCAGCTGAGAAAGTTCATTACACCGGAAACGGAACTTCTGGATGTGGGGACCGGCAGCGGAATCCTGGCAATTTTGTCCCTGATGTTCGGTGCAAAGCATGCCGTGGGAACCGATCTGGATATCTGTGCCGTGGAGGCTGTGGCACAGAACTGTGAAGTGAACGGCATTGATCCGGCACAGTTCGACATGATGATCGGCAACATCATTACGGATAAAGAAGTACAGGATAAGGTAGGCTATGAGTGCTACGATATCGTTGTGGCCAATATTCTGGCAGATGTGCTGGTGCCGCTGACTCCCGTGATCGTGCATCAGCTGAAAAAGGGCGGTATTTATATTACCTCCGGTATCATTGATGATAAAGAGCAGACAGTTGTGGATGCAGTGAAGGCAGCAGGACTGGAAGTATTGGAAGTGACTTATCAGGGTGAATGGGTAAGCGTTACCGCAAGAAAGAATTAGGAGCGTTTTCATGTATCAGTTTTTTGTAGAACCGGAGCAGATCGATGTTGCAGCAAAAAGTGTCATCATCCGGGGAACCGATGTCAATCATATCAAAAACGTACTGCGTATGCGTCCCGGCGAGGAAGTGGCTGTCAGCAACGGAATCGACGGAAAAGAATACCGTTGCGGAATCCTGGCGCTGGAAGAGGACTGCGTGCGTCTGGAACTGCGTTTTATCAAGGAAGACGGCGTGGAGCTCCCGGCGAAAATATACCTGTTCCAGGGACTGCCCAAGGCGGATAAGATGGAACTCATTATCCAGAAGGCTGTGGAACTGGGCGCTTTTCAGGTGATTCCCGTAGCCATGAAACGCTGCGTGGTCAAGCTGGATGAGAAAAAGGCAGATGCGAAGATCAAACGCTGGCAGGGCATTGCGGAAGCTGCTGCAAAACAGAGCAAACGCGGAGTGATCCCAACCGTGGCACCGGTCATGAACTATGCACAGGCAGTAAAGATGGCATCCGAAATGGATCTGAAGCTGGTGCCTTATGAACTGGCAGAAGGCATGGAGCAGACGAGGCGGCTGATCGAGAGCGCAAAGCCCGGACAGCAGATCGCTGTTTTCATCGGTCCGGAAGGCGGATTCGACCCGGAAGAGATCAGAATCGCGAAAGAGGCAGGAATCGAACCGATTACCTTGGGAAAGCGGATTTTACGCACCGAAACGGCCGGATTTACTACGATTGCGTGGCTGATGTATCAGCTGGAAATGTAGTATGCAGACAGCACGGTACACCCGCAAACAGCATATTTTAATCATAAGAATATAGTAACTGTTCAAAGCCGTCCCGGACTGTCGGACGCTCAAAGCTGTTGTAATATTTATTTGGCGAAGCAACATCTGTCAGCGAACGCAAGGCAGCAAAATGGCGATTTGTGTACAGTTATGGAATAGATGCAGCCAAAAAGCTGCTCAGATAGTAAGGAGAAGAAGAGAATGGAAGTCTATTTGGACAATTCCGCTACCACACGGACTTTCCCGGAAGTGGCAGAACTGATGACAAAGATCATGTGTGAAGATTACGGAAACCCTTCCAGCCTGCACATGAAGGGCGTTGAGGCGGAAAAATATCTCCGTTATGCCAAGGAGACCCTGGCAAGGATCCTGAAGGTGGAGGAGAGGGAGCTTTTGTTTACCTCCGGCGGAACAGAATCCGATAATATGGCGCTGATCGGCTGTGCGTTGGCAAATTGCCGCAGAGGCAACCACCTGATCACGACACAGATCGAACATCCTGCCATTTTGCAGACGATGCGTTATTTAGAGACCCAGGGGTATCGTGTCACTTATCTGCCGGTAGACAAGTGTGGACGTATTCGCCTGGAAGACCTTCACAGAGCGATGACACCGGAGACCATTCTGGTATCCATTATGCATACCAACAACGAGATCGGCGCATTGCAGCCTATCGAGGAAGCCGGTGCACTGATCAAGCAGATGAACCCGGATACGTTATTCCACGTGGATGCCGTGCAGGGCTTCGGAAAGTCCCGGATCTATCCCAAGAAGATGCACATTGACCTGTTGTCTGTCAGCGGTCATAAGATTCACGGACCCAAGGGTGTGGGGCTTTTGTATGTAGGCGATAAGGTAAAGATCCAGCCTATCGTATTCGGCGGCGGCCAGCAGCAGAATCTCCGTTCCGGTACAGAGAATGTTCCCGGAATTGCCGGACTTGCAAAAGCGGCGGAAATGCTGTACAGTCATTTTGATGAAGATCATGCAAGACTCTGCGCACTCAAGAGAAGATTTATCGAAGGCGTCGAAAGACTGGATCAGGTGAAGGTCAACGGACTTTTGCCGGATGCGCCTTACGGGGAAGGTACGGCGGCGCACATTGTCAGCGTATCTTTTGCGGGGGTGAGAAGTGAAGTGCTCCTGCATGCACTGGAGGACAAGGGAATCTATGTATCTGCCGGCAGTGCCTGCTCTGCGCACAAACCGCAGCCTTCCGCTACACTGAAGGCTGTCGGCGTGGACAAATCGCTGTTGGATTCCACCATCAGATTCAGTTTTTCCGTATTTACCACGGAAGAAGAGATTGACGTGTGCCTTCAGGCATTGTACAATATAATACCTATGTTGCGCAGATACAGTCGTAGATAAGGACAGACAAGGAAAAGAAAGGAAAAGAACGTGTTTACATCATTTTTGATAAAATATGCCGAGATCGGCATTAAGGGAAAGAACCGTTATCTGTTCGAAGATGCTCTGGTACGCCAGATCAAATATGCTCTGAAAAAGTGTGAGGGAGAATTCCTGGTACACAAGACCCAGGGACGTATCTTCGTAGATGCAGAGTCAGAATTTGACTATGATGAAGTAGTGGCACATCTGCAGAGAGTCTTCGGTATCTCCGGTATCTGCCCGGTAGTGCATGTACAGGATGAGGGCTTTGAAAAACTGTGTGAGACCGTGATCGATTATATTGCAAAGGTATATCCCGACTGCAACCGGACTTTTAAGGTGGCAGCGAGACGTGCCAGAAAAAATTATCCCAAGGATTCCATGACCATCAATATGGACATGGGAGAAGCAATCCTGAATGCATATCCCAACATGAAAGTGGATGTACATCATCCCGATATCATGCTTAACATTGAGATCCGTGAAGAAATCTATATCTACTCCGTGATCCTGCCCGGCCCCGGAGGAATGCCCGTAGGTACCGGCGGCAAGGGAATGCTGCTGCTGTCCGGCGGTATTGATTCTCCCGTGGCAGGCTATATGATCGCCAAGAGAGGTGTCAAGATCGATGCGGTATATTTCCATGCACCGCCCTACACCAGCGAACGTGCAAAACAGAAGGTAGTAGACCTGGCGAAGATCGTTGCCCGTTACACCGGTCCGATCTATCTGCATGTGATCAACTTTACCGATATTCAGTTATATATTTATGAAAAATGTCCTCATGAGGAACTGACGATTATCATGCGACGCTATATGATGCGTATTGCGGAACAGATCGCAAAGGAGACCGAGTGCCTGGGCCTGATCACCGGTGAGAGTATCGGACAGGTGGCATCCCAGACCATGAACTCCCTGATCGCTACCAATGAAGTATGCGAACTGCCGGTATACCGTCCGCTGATCGGATTCGATAAGCAGGAGATCGTAGAAGTATCCGAGAAGATCGGAACCTATGAGACTTCCATTCTGCCCTATGAAGACTGCTGTACCATCTTCGTGGCAAAACATCCTGTGACGAAGCCGAATGTAAAAGTGATCCGCAGACATGAGCATAATCTGGATGAAAAGATCGACGAACTGGTGAAGACCGCACTGGAGACCAAAGAACTGATCATTGCGGAAGCGTAAAAGAGAAGCAAGAAAAATGCCTTGAGAGGATTGCGACTCTCAAGGCATTTTTAAATCTTCGTTATGTATTCGGTATTCCGAATCGGTAACTTATACCAGATAAGGCTTTAATACTTCCAGAACCTCATCAGCGCCATCCTCTGCATGGATGTTCAGGTCGATAGGCTTGGAAAGATCCAGGCTGAAGATACCCATGATGGACTTTGCATCAATTACGTATCTGCCGGATACAAGATCGAAATCATAATCGAACTTAGTAATATCGTTTACGAAAGATTTTACCTTATCAATAGAATTTAAAGAAATCTGAACTGTCTTCATGTTGACTACCTCCTTAATGTGTGTCATACCTTCTGACTTCATATTAATGGGTGAACGACCAAAAGTCAAGACGAAAACAATACAAAAAAAGTGAGGAATCCTATGAAAAGTGTAGCATTACACAACCTTGGATGTAAGGTTAATTCCTATGAAATAGAAGTAATGCAACAAATGTTACAAGAAAAAGGTTATACTATTGTACCATTTGATGAAATAGCGGATATCTATATCGTAAATACCTGCACTGTTACCAATATTGCTGACAGGAAAAGCAGACAGATGCTTCATCGTGCAAAGCAGAAGAATCCCAATGCACTGGTGGTGGCGGTAGGCTGTTATGTGCAGACCGGCAGGGAAGACGTGGAACAGGATCCCTGCATCGATCTGGCCATCGGCAATAACCGCAAGAAGGATCTGGCTGCGATTCTGGAAGAATATCTCGAGGAAGCGGTGGATACGGATGCGGTAGCGGAAGGCTGTGACGGAACAAACGGAAAATCCGACATCGGTGATGAAAAGAAATATACCGGAACTGCCGGAGAGACACACAAAGATAAAACATTGCATGACACCACTGTCATAGACATCAATCATACGGCAGAGTATGAGGAAATGACATTAAAACAGACTGCGGAACATACCCGCGCCTACATCAAGATCCAGGACGGCTGTAATCAGTTCTGCTCCTATTGCGTCATTCCCTATGCCAGAGGCAGAGTCCGCAGCCGCCGCGCGGAGGATATTATGAAAGAGATCACCGGTATGGCGCAGGCCGGTTACCGGGAGATCGTACTGACAGGTATCCATATCAGTTCCTATGGCATTGATTTCGATGAGGAAGCCTGGAAGCGGGGAGAAAGCATCTCTGTTCTGAAAGAGGATGAGGAAAGAAGAGATTATTCCGGCAGCAGCAAGCTGATCGACCTGCTGGAACGGATTCATGACATTGAAGGCATTGAACGTATCCGTATCGGTTCCCTGGAACCCCGTATCATTACGGAAGAGACTGCAGCCAGAATGGCAGCACTGCCGAAGCTGTGCCCTCATTTCCACCTGTCCCTGCAGAGCGGCTGTGATGCTACCTTACGCCGGATGAACCGCAAATATACTTCCGAAGAATATGCGGAAAGTGTGGCGCTGCTTCGCAAGGTATTCGACCATCCGGCGATCACTACGGATGTGATCGTAGGTTTCCCCGGGGAGACGGAGGAAGAGTTTGCACAGACAAAAGCTTTCCTGGAACAGATCAGCTTTTTTGAAATGCATATTTTCAAATATTCCAAGCGTGCCGGTACCAGGGCGGCAGTGATGCCGGATCAGGTACCGGATCCGGTGAAGACTGCGCGAAGTGCCGGACTTCTGGCAATGGAGAAGGAACAGTCAAAGCAGTTCCGGGCACATTACATCGGCCGGAAGGCGGAAGTGCTCCTGGAGGAGACCAAGCAGATAAACGGCAGGGAATATGTACTGGGACATACCGGAGACTATGTGAAGGTGGCGGTTCCCGTCACAGAAAGCGGACGGCAGCCATTGACCAATACTGTAGTATGCGGCAGAGTGGAAGGTTTTTTGAACGATGAAATACTGCTGATGCCGATGCAATAGAAGTCTTCCGGCGGCGTGTATCGCAGAAGCCCCTTGAATTTTCAATTTAAATGCGGTAATATAAGGCATAACGGAAAAATTTGCTTTTTGCCGTGAGGCAAAAATTTGCCATGAGGCCAAAATTTGCCGGATGGCAGAAAAAGAGGATCGTATGCAGGACTTAGGAAATACACAATACTTCAAGGTAGAGACAGAACCTGAGACCGGCGTAAAGCTGGTGCTTTCTACCGTATATGAGGCACTGACGGAAAAAGGATACAACCCGGTGAACCAGATCGTGGGTTATATCATGAGTGGGGATCCCACATATATTACCAGCCATAAGAATGCCCGCAGCCTGATCATGAAGGTGGAACGGGACGAACTGGTGGAAGAACTGCTCACAGAGTATATTAAGACAAAACACTGGAAATAATCACAACTATCAGGAGGACCCACATGCGTATCATGGGTTTGGATTTCGGCTCACGTACCGTGGGCGTGGCGATCAGCGACAGTCTGCTTTTAACAGCGCAGGGTGTAGAGATCATTCGCCGCAAAGAAGAAAATAAATTACGACAGACATTGGCAAGAATCGAAGAACTGATCGTGGCAAATGAAGTGGAAGAGATCGTACTGGGACTTCCCAAGAACATGAATGATACGGAAGGTGTCCGCGTGGAACTGACCAAAGAGTTCAAGGAGAAGCTGGAACGCCGGACCGGTCTTCCGGTAGTGTTCTGGGATGAGAGACTGACAACCGTAGCTGCGGACAAGGCAATGATGGAAGCGGGGATCCGGCGTGAGAACCGTAAGGACTATGTGGATATGATCGCGGCTACCCTGATCCTGCAGGGATATCTGGATCGCAGGAACAATGAGAAGAAAAAGGAAACAGAATGAGTAAATTGGAGAAAATCACATTTCGCCCCGAAGGCGAAGAACCCGTAGAATTTTATGTACTGGAACAGACCAGGATCGGCGGACATAATTATATTCTGGTGACCGATGTGGAAGAGGGCGACGGAGATGCCATGATCCTGAAGGATATGTCTCAGGACGGTGAGGAAGAGAGCATCTACGATGTTGTCTCTGACGATGAAGAACTGGAAGCGGTATCCGGAGTATTTGCGGATATGCTGGAAGACATAGATTTGGTTTAACAATTGAATTGAGCCATAAACATATTTGCTATGTTAGATAAATACAGACGGCTCCACGAGAGGGCGGTCTTATATTTATAAATAGTTACATGATTTGTATGATCGGCAGAGAGGGATACAGGATGCTTTGCCGGTTTCAACATATAATGGTTTTATGCTAAAAGTGACAGGGAATACACGAAGGGCATGAATAACTGCCGTTATTTTGATGGAATCGTAAGGCCTGAGTGCCCGGCCTTTGCCTGCAAAACATAACATCCCAATCTATCGCCGGATACATACACGAAGCTAGATGTATAGACGTATAGAATTTGGAGGTAATTTCGTTGAAAAAGAAAAAAGAGAATATGAATGTTTCAGGTCTGAAGATTATTCCTTTGGGAGGCCTGGAACAGATCGGTATGAACATTACTGCCTTCCAGTATGAGGACAGTATTATTGTGGTGGACTGCGGTCTGTCATTCCCGGCGGATGATATGCTGGGTATCGACCTGGTCATTCCGGATGTAACCTATCTGAAAGACAATATCGACAAGGTAAAGGGATTTGTTATTACTCATGGACATGAGGATCATATCGGAGCACTGCCTTATGTGCTGCGCGATATCAATGTCCCTATTTATGCCACCCGCCTGACTATGGGCATCATTGAGAACAAGCTGACAGAGCATAATCTCATGAAGAAGACCAAACGTAAAGTAGTGAAGTTCGGTCAGTCCATCAATCTGGGTGATTTCCGTGTGGAATTCATCAAGACAAATCACAGTATCGTAGATGCCGCAGCACTGGCAATCTATTCCCCTGCCGGTATTGTGGTGCACACCGGTGACTTCAAGGTGGACTATACTCCGGTATACGGAGATGCCATTGATCTGCAGCGTTTTGCGGAGATCGGTAAAAAGGGTGTACTGGCACTGATGTGTGATTCTACCAATGCAGAGCGCCCCGGATTTACTCCTTCTGAGAAGACTGTGGGCAAGACCTTTGACACCTTATTTGAAGAACATAAAAACACCAGAATTTTCATGGCAACCTTCGTATCCAACGTGGACCGCGTACAGCAGATCATCAATACCGCATACAAATTCGGCCGTAAAGTAGCGGTAGAAGGCCGCAGCATGGTAAACATTCTGGATACCGCCATTAAACTGGAGTGTATCAATATTCCGGAAAACACATTGGTAGATCTGGATCAGATGAAGAACTATCCCGATGAGCAGCAGGTCATCATTACCACCGGCAGCCAGGGTGAAAGCATGGCGGCACTGTCACGTATGGCCAACAACATGCACCGCAAGATCACGATCGGTGCGGGTGATACCGTAATCTTCTCTTCCAACCCGATCCCAGGCAATGAGAAGTCTGTTACCAAGATCATTAACGAACTGCTCCGCAAGGGCGCAGATGTTGTCTTCCAGGATGCTCATGTATCCGGACATGCCTGCCAGGAAGAGATCAAGCTGATCTATACGCTGATCCATCCGAAATATGCAGTTCCCGTGCACGGTGAATATAAGCATCTGAAGGCACAGGCCAAGATCGCAGAGAGCCTTGGCATCAGCAAGGATAATATCTTTATCCTGTCCTCCGGAGATGTACTGGAAGTCAGCGAGGAACAGGCCAAAGTAAGCGGCAGAGTACCTGTCGGTGCGATCCTGGTAGACGGTCTGGGTGTCGGCGATGTAGGAAATGTAGTACTTCGGGATAGACAGCATCTGGCAGAAGATGGTATTATGATCGTAGTTATGAGTCTGGACAAGGCAAGCGGAGAACTGGTGGCCGGTCCGGATATCGTATCCAGAGGTTTCGTATATGTGAAGGAATCCGATGAGTTGATCGAGGAAGCCAGACGCACTGTGGACGATGCTCTGCAGGCATGTCTGGATAAAGGAATCACAGACTGGGGCAAGCTGAAGACTACCACCAAGGATGTCCTCAGCGATTATGTATGGAAGAAGACCAAGAGACGTCCCATGATCCTTCCGATCATTATGGAAGTATAAACCGTTAGCAATTGCTGGAAAGGTCGTAAGCAGATGAAGATTACATCCGACGAAAACGTAAATCAGGCCGTAGAACAGATGGTACAGGCGATCCGCAACACGGACACTTATTTAGAATATCGCAGACAACTGGAGCGTGTGAAGGAACAGCCGGAACTCAAAAAGCAGATTGACGATTACAGGACACGTAATTTTGAGCTGCAGACCAACAGGGACACCAACTTCGACAAGATCGACCAGTTCACGAGAGAAAATGAAGCGTTTCGCGAGAATCCTCTTGTGTCGGATTTCCTGGCAGCAGAACTGGCATTTTGCCGTATGATGCAGGAAATCGGTCTCTACGTTACAGATCAGATGCGGTTTGAGTAAATCGTTTGAACGGTCATGATCCGGCAAATGAAACAGGGCGGACTTGCAGGAAAGGATAAAAACATGAAAGCAGCAAATCTGGCGGGTGCGGTATTGGGCGCCATTTTAAAAGTAGTATTTGCGGTAGCTGTGGTGTATCTGGTTTATACCGGAGCATCAACATGCTATGACTATGGTTATCGTATTTTCACGGAACCGGCAGTTTCTTCCGGAGAAGGACGTAAGATCACAGTGACACTGACGTCAGATATGTCAGCCACGCAGATCGGTGAGACCATGCAGGACAAAGGGCTGGTAAGAGACGGTAAACTGTTTGCATTACAGTATTTACTGTCAGAGTATAAAAAGGACTGGAAGCCCGGAACCTACGAACTGAGTACCGCAATGACAGCGGAAGAGATGATGGAAGTGATGTCGGGACAGACAGAAGACACGACGGAAGAGTCGGTTGAGACCATAGATAACGGAAACGCAGTAACCGGAGAAACGCAGGAGACGGAAAACACCCTGCAATAGTCGCAAAACGATGCGTATCCCGGATACGCATTGCGGCTCTCTGCGGGACAAAAGCGTCTGCGGAATGGAGAATAGTATGATCATAGACGAGAGAATGTCCGCATTTATTGATTCCCTGGACAGCGGGAATCCGGCGTGGCTGAATGAGATTGAAAAATATGCGCTGGAGACACAGGTCCCGATCATACGCAGATCAATGCAAAGTCTGTTAAAATTTTTACTGACCTATACAAAGCCGAAGAGCATCCTGGAAGTCGGGACAGCCATCGGCTTTTCTGCGTTACTGATGAGCGAATATGCACCGTTGGACTGCCATATCACCACGATTGAAAAATATGAGAAAAGAATTCCCATTGCAAAAGAAAATTTCCGCAAAACGGAGAGAGAAGATCGCATTACACTTCTGGAGGGAGATGCCACGGAGATCCTGAAAGAACTGGACAGTACTTACGACGTGATCTTTATGGATGCGGCCAAAGGACAGTATATTAATTTCCTTCCGGATATTCTGCGGTTATTGTCGCCCGGGGGACTTCTGATCTCCGATAATGTATTACAGGACGGAGACATCATAGAGTCCCGCTTCGCCGTTACCAGGCGGAACCGCACCATCCATGCGAGAATGAGAGAATATCTGTATGAATTAAAACATCACCCGGGGCTGGAGACGGTGATCCTGCCGGTGGGTGATGGTGTGACACTGAGTACGAAAAAGGAAGAGCGGAATCAGGATTCAAAATAAATGACATAGTAATAGGGATATTCCATGACCTGCCAGGAAAGACCGGATTCCCGCAGCTTCAACATAAAGTCATCATTCTGCTTATATACTACGTAAACAGAAGAGGGCGTGATCTCTGTAGAGTAGTCGGTAAGAAAATGATAAGTATGCATACCGTCGGTGAAAGTTTCCTCGTCCTGTGTATCATAGGGAGAAGCAGGATAATAAAAGTAGAAGAAGTCTTTCATACCCACCAGATCCACGTAGAGGTCGGAATAATCGAGAACAGCATTCGCATCATCAATACACTCCTTAAAAGAAATCGAGTACAGATAATTCGGACAGACGTCGGTCATGGTGTAGACCCGGAAATAAAAACTGCAGAAAGAAATGCTCCATAAGAAATAACTTCCGGCTAACAGAACGACAAAGACAGTCCGGTAAGAGGAAAGAAAACGGTATACGAGCGAAATCCCCTTTATCAGGAATACAAGATAGCAGAGGAAAAAGCTGTTGGCACGATAAACATAACCGGAACCGGAAAAACCGATGGTGATCAGGCCACTGAGGAAAAACAACAGATAAATACTACTGTTGTGAAAAATTCTTTTCCGGAAAGACAGCAGAAAATCATACACTGCACCTCCAAACCCTAAAATAATAAAGGGGATGGATACAGGATATAAGGTATAGAATTTAGACACAGCATCTAAACGGTAAGAACCGCATGTCAATGTAATCTTTATGATATCTATAATATTTTCCCAAAAAGAAGTAATGCCGACATCCGACATACGGTCGGAAGCAATCGGAGATATGGTGAGACCGAGAAAATGAATCGGCTCCCAGCGGAACAGAAGCGAACAGGCAAACAGGATCACAGGAATCGCTGTAATGCATACACAGGCGGCATAGATCAGAACCCTGCGGAAAGAAATTTTCTTCGTGAATAACAGATACAGGGTAATGCTGACCAGAAAAATGGGAATCCAGAAATAACTCAGGGCGTAGGAATACAGAGTAATACCGAAAAAGATGCCGGATGCCATAAGATCCGCCAGCCGGTCTGTCTGCGTAAAACGGAGCAGAAAAAATAAAGCTATGGAAGAACAGCACAGCATAAGATTGCAGTCCAGGGCAAAACGCGAGGACATGATATAATAAGGGCACACTGCCAAAAGAAAAGCTGCGGTAATGCACCATTTTTTATCCTGAAACAGGAGACGGATGCTCCCTATCCCCACAAAAAACAGGAGAAGACCGGCGAGTACAGTCGGAAGTTTCAAAATCCACAGGGACAGATTCCCATGACCGATAGTCTTAATGAAGAGAGCCAGAGAATAGGTATAAAGAGGACTCTGGCCTCCGTAAAAATTCTGCGGATAAAAGGGGCGGACATTGAGATAACGGTCGGTTCCGTAATGCGCCAGACACCAGGCGTTATATCCAAGCCCCGCTTCGTCAATATGAAGGACATCGGGAAGCTCTTCCAGCCGATAGATGCGTAAAAAGACAGCAACAAGGAATAAAAGAAGGATCGCTGCCGGATACCGGTATTTTTTGAAGGTTGTTTTCATCTGCAGATACCTCGTAATCAATCAAAATAGAATAAATAATAGGGTGCAAATTCCACCGCATGATAAGTAAATCCGGAATCGGTTATGTGGTCGATAAACTCCTGATTCTCTTTACGGACGATATAAGCTGTATTTGGGGTGAGCGGTGTGGAACCGTCCACAATGTAATGTGGAGTGGATTCGCCGGCTTCTTCCCCGGCTGACAGAGGAACACGTTCATAAGGGGAGATCGGGTAGTAAAAATATAAGAATTCTTCCACATTTACGCAGTCCGCATACAATTCCGAGTCAGGCAGATTCTCATCAATGTAGGTTACAATGTCGGGAATCACGGCAAAGTAAAAGGAGTTGGCATAGGAATAAAGGTCCAGCATGGAATACATGGTGTAATAATAACGCAGAAAAGCCACGCTCCACAGCAGATAGCTGTATGCAAGAATTTCTACGAAAGCCTTGCGGTAAACAGTAAGAAAACGACAGCAGGCTAAAATCCCACGCAGGAAAAAGAATAAATAACAGATATAAACACTGTTGGCACGATAGAGATGCTCTGCGGGGGTCAGTGCTACAATGAAAGAGCAGCAGACAAAGTAGAACAGGTAGATCGTGCTGAAGTGAAACCTGTGTGTCCAGAAGGAATTTCCGAAGTCATAAACGGAACAAAGCATTCCGAGCAGGATAAACGGAATGGAAACAGGATATAAGGTATAAAATTTGTCCACAGAATCCATGGGATAAATGCTGTAGGTCAGTGTGATCTTAAGATTATGCAGAAAATTGGGCCACAGAGAGGAAAACGAAAACTCCTCCATGCGGTTGCCGGAAATGGGGGCAATGGTAAACCCAAGAAAATGAATGGGTTCCGTATGGAATAACAGCGTATAGCCGAAAAGAATGACCGGCAGCGCGGTAACACAAAAAGTAACAGCCCAGAGGAAAATGCGCCGTACCGTAATTTTCTTGTGGTAAAACAGATACAGGGAGATCAGAACCAGAAACAGGGGTACGATCAAATAACTCAGGGCATAGGAGTACATCGTAATACCAAAACAGACTCCGGACAGAAGCAGCCAGGACAGCTTCTCTGTTTTCAGATAATACAAAAGGACCAGAATGGAACAGGCAACGCAGCATAACATCAGGTTGCAATCCAGAGCATATCTGCCTGCCATGATAAAATAAGGGCAAAAAGCCAGAAAAAGGGAAGCGGTCACCGTCAGCTTCTTGTTCTCAAAGACAAGATCCATGCTTTTGGTTCCGGCACACCATAAAAGAATCCCTGCAACAGCGGCGGGAAGACGTACCAGAAAAAGAGATAAGTTTCCTTTCCCGAAGAACTTGATCAGCAGAACCACCAGATAGGTATAGAGAGGGCTCTGCCCACCATAAAAATTCTGGGGATAAAACGGCAATACATTGAGATAACGGTCGGTGCCGTAATTGGCCAGACACCAGGCATTATATCCGAGAGCAGCCTCATCTACATGTAAAACATCGGGTAATACCGTGAGCTTGTAGAATCTTAAGAAGACCGTGACACACAGCATAAACAGTAATATGAGGTTTTGTTTGCATAAATTCTTCATCTCGTGTATCCTTATATAGATATAGTGTATTAATGATGGTTAACAGTTTATCACAGATAGAAGATAAAGTACATTGTAAATTGTCGCAAAAGGTGATATTTACAGCAAGGAGAACCGTTTTATGAGAGAAGCAGAAGCGAAAAGAAAAGCAGGCAGGGCGGAGATGATCTGTAAAGGATTATTAACGCTTTTGCTGATCGTTTCAGAGCTGGCGATCTGGCCTGGATATCTGGTACATAATGCATATCTGAGCTCTTCTTACAGCGAGTATGCGGTATACAGCGAACCAATAACGGAAGAGACACAGATCACCCAGTATTTTCAACCGCTTTATTCCAGACTGGATCAGATAGAATTCGCGCTGGGGTTTGTACAGGAGGCCGCCGGCGATCAGAAGCTGTACTTTGGCCTGTATGACGAAAAAGGAACGGAAATGTTGTCACAGGAGATTCCTTTGCAGGATATGACGGCAGAACATTATTATAGCATTCCTATAGAAAAAAGACTTTCGACAAAGAAGATGTATCACTGGACCCTGACGGTGCCTGAGAATTCCGGCTGCGATATCTGCTTTATGTACGGAGAACATGGCAACGGCATGGCTCCCGAAAATATCCGCCTGGAAAGAAACGGGGAGTTGTTCGGAGCTGATGACGCACAGGCGACCGCACGATATTCCTATGAGATACATCCGGATAAGATCGTCATTATCGGGGGTTACTGGATGGGAAATGCTTTGATCTATCTGCTGCTGATGGAAGTCGTGGACAGAGCATTTAAATACCGGGGACAAAGGAGAAAAACAGCAGATGAAGCAAGGGACTGATTATAAAGAATACCGGAAAAAAATTGGATTTTTTATAAAAATATTGCTGATGGTATATGCATTGACACCCGGAAGTCTGTCGGCGTTGAGCGGTGGTCTGGACGGGCTGCGCGTTGAACTTGTATTTCTGGCGGCGGGAATCGGCACTGTCCTCTGGATCACGCGGGAAGAAAAAATAAGCAAAAACAAATGGCTGCGTATTCTGTGCGGTTTTTTTGCTTTTACCACGGTACTGGGGACGAGCTATCATGAACTGGCGGACTGGGACTATCTTTTTGGCAGCTTTCCGCAGTTTTTACTGGCACTGGTGGTGATGGCAGGCTATTATTTTTTGTATTCCAGTCTCATTGTTCTGGGATCCTGTATCCCGAAGCACCGGAAGGGAATGCAGCGCAGAGAGGCCAAAGGAGCGATAGAACAGCTCTTGTTTGAAAAACAGCCTTTCTGGGGGCCTTTTTTCTTTGCAATGATCTGTGCGCTGCCTTATGTGTTCAGCTTTTTCCCCGGACCGATCCAGGCAGATGCCTTTGAACAATTGTGGAAATACATGGGTGTTATTGAAAATGACAATAAACATCCGGTAGTATCTACGATGGTGATGGGAAGGTGTCTGGCCTTCGGAAGAATTGTGCTGGGATCGGATAATCTGGGAATCTACACGTATACAATGTTACAGTCTCTGTTGCAATGGACAGGAATAGCTTACCTGATGTATATTCTGAAAAAGATGAAGACACCGGTCTGGATCCGCTGGTTTGGCCTTTTATTCCTTACAGTCCTGCCCCTGTTCCCTATGTGGGGATATACAGTGGCGAAAGATACACAGTACTATATCAGTCTGCTGTATTTCTGCGTGTCATTTGCGGATATACTGATAGACGGAACCGAAAAACGGAAACACTGGAAACAGATCGTTTTCTGCTGCGCTTCCTACGGCATGATCCTCACCAGAAAAGAAGGGCGCTTTTTGCTGGCTGTTTCTTTGGTTTGTCTGTTTATATATTATAAAAAACAGTGGAAACTGTATTTGTTTACAATAGTAACAGGCTTTTCAATTTTGTTTGCAGTGGAAGAAATCTATATGCCGGCCCACAATATACCCCAGGGGAACATTGCGGAGGCGTTATCTATCCTGACCCAGCAGACCGCAAGATACCAGAGGGACCATAGCGAAGATGTTACGGAATGGGAACACGAAGTTTTATCAGAGCTTTTTGATGATTATGATCAGCTGGGGACGGCACATTATACGCCTGAAGTTTCCGATGCTTCCAAATTTCAGATATTGGGTGAGCCGACAAAAGAACAGCTGAGAGATTACCTGAAGGTCTGCTTTTCACAGTTCTTCAGGCATCCGGATACGTGCATTCAGGCAATTTTTAATCAGACCTACGGATATTTTTATATAGACCGGAAGGATACAAAAGATCCTCCGATCGTAGAGAATACCATCGGAAGGGAACAGCTTTCCGCGGATGAGTTTTATATGGAAGTTGGATTTATGCAACAGAGGAAAGCGGCGAGAGACTTTTTGGTGGGGCTGACACATACGGCGGCAGCATTTCCACTGCTCTCTCTGCTTTACAATACGGGATTTCACGGGTATGTGCTGATCGGATGTGTGGTTTATCTGCTGGCAGCCGGAAAACATAAGAGAATCTTGCTGATGATGCCGACAATACTTGTATTTGCGGTATGCATATTGTCACCGGTAAATGGATATCTCCGCTATATGCTGCCGGTAATGGTGATGCTTCCGCTGAATCTGGCATGGTGTGCTTATCGTGAAAAAGATGTTATAACGGAGAAAGAGGAGAAATAAAATGACCTATAAAAAACCGGAACTATTAATCCCGGCCAGCAGTCTGGAAGTATTGAAAACTGCTGTCATGTTCAGGGCGGATGCGGTGTATATCGGAGGAGAAGCCTTCGGACTGCGCGCCAAAGCGAAGAATTTCAGCAGTGAAGAGATGGCAGAAGGAATTGCTTTTGCGCATGCACATGGAGTAAAGGTCTATGTGACGGCTAATATCCTGGCACATAACTATGATCTGGACGGAGCCCGGAAATATTTTGCACAATTGCGGGATATGAAACCGGAACAGCCGGATGCGTTGATCATTTCCGATCCCGGAATGTTTATGATCGCCAAAGAAGTATGGCCGCAGGTAGAGGTGCATATTTCCACACAGGCAAATAATACTAACTATGAGACCTATTTGTTCTGGTGGAAACTGGGTGCGAAGAGAGTGGTATCTGCCAGAGAGTTATCTTTGACGGAGATCAAGGGCATCCGGGAAAAAATTCCGGCAGATATGGAGATTGAGAGCTTCGTGCACGGTGCTATGTGCATTTCCTATTCCGGAAGATGTCTTTTAAGCAATTTCTTCACCGGAAGAGATGCCAACAGAGGAGCCTGTACTCATCCCTGCCGCTGGAAATATGCGGTCGTGGAAGAGACGAGACCGGGGGAGTATCTGCCGGTATATGAGAATGAGCGGGGAACCTATATTTTTAATTCCAAGGATCTGTGCATGATCGATCATATTCCGGAGCTGGTAGAAGCGGGAATTGACAGCCTGAAGATCGAAGGCCGTATGAAGACCGCACTGTATGTGGCAACTGTGGCCAGAACCTACCGGAAGGCAATCGATGACTATTTTACGGATCCGGAACTGTACGAGAAAAATATGGACTGGTATAAAGCGGAGATCTCCAAGTGTACCTACAGACAGTTCACAACAGGTTTTTATTTTGGAAAGCCGGATGAAAATACCCAGATCTATGATAGTAATACTTACGTGAATGAGTATATTTATCTGGGAATTGCGGAAGCGGTGAAGACAGCGGCAGAGATCTGGGAGACCGTTCCGGAAGGGCTGAATCCGCAGGATGTTTTGTGCAGAATCGAACAGCGGAATAAATTCTGTGTCGGAGACGCAATAGAGATCATGAAGCCTGACGGCAGAAATATACAGGTCACGGTGGAAGCAATGCACACAGAAGACGGAGAAAGTGTGGACAGCGCTCCGCATCCCAAGCAGGTCCTGTGGATAAAACTGTCCGGAGCGGCCAAACATTATGATCTGCTTCGTACAAAAGCGTAGAACAGACTAAGAGGACAAAAAAGTGACTCATAGGACAGGACATTATATTTATAGAGGAGTACTTACAGGCATCTATATTGTATTTGCGGTCGTGTTATTGCTGCTGGTGGGAATAACGGTCAGTTCTCCGGAGAATCATCTTATTTCACGGCAGATGCTGCTCGGAACCGTAGGCATGGTGATCATAAGCCTGATTGCCGGAGCAATATGGAATAAAGTCTATGCACACATCGGGAAAAGAACAATACTCTATATCATAGCCCTGCTTGGATTTGGAATTGCGTTATATTTCACGTCACTGGGCAGGGAGCAGAATGCCTATACATATGCGGATTACTCGCAAGTATACCGTGCGGCCGAAAGCCTGGCGGAAGGCGGAACGATTCCGAATCCCGAATATTTTCTGATCTACAGAAACAATCTGAAACCCATGCTGCTGCTGTCGTTACTGTTCAGGACTGCACAGTGGCTCCGGATACCGAGATTTCCGCTGATACTGGCTGTCAACGTGCTGCAGGTACTTGCTGTCATATGGGGCTGCGGATATCTGGCGGAAAAAGAAGGGGACAACAAATGGAGATTTCCGATTCTGGTCGTATTTGCGTGTTTCCTTCCGCTATGGGGGATGGTATCCGCTTTTTACACGGATTCCATGAGCTTTGGACTGGGGATCCTCGGAATCGCATGCCTGAAAAAGGGAACGAAATGCAATGACAAAAAGAGATTTTTCTGGTATATTGCGGCGGCATTTGTCATGGTACTGGCCGTGGCATGGAAGGTGACGGCACTGATCATTGTGGTCGCCGGCGGGATCATCCTTGGCCGGAGAGAAGCGAAGAAACACCGGAAGGAAATGCTGTTATGCATTGTGGCATTTCTGGCGTTTTATCAGGGACTCAATACGTGGATAAACACTTATGAGATTTCAAAACAATCGGTAAATACGGGAAATCCTGTGATCAGCTGGGTGGCTCTGGGAATTGACGGAAACGGTTCCTATGAAGATAACAGAGAGTTTGTGGACCGGCTGAATGAGCTGACGGATAAAAAAGAAAAAACGGCGTATTCCCTGGAACGCATCAATGCGTATAAAAACAATTTCTTTGACAAAGAACACCTGGTCAAAAAAGCGGGTTGTAACTTTGCAGACGGAAATATGGGAGTAAGCAGCTTCCTTTTTATTGAGTATGATGACGGGACTTTATTGTGGAATATGTTTTCTCCGTGGGGAAAATATTATTGGCGGACAAGCCAGTACTGCTTCTGCTATCTGGAAACGGTCTATGTATTATTCCTGCTGGGCGCGGTAGTCTGCATTTATAATGCAATTAAGGGAAAAGAAATACCGGTTATGCTGATGATCTGTCAACTGGCGTTTGGCGGGACCCTGCTCTTTTTGATGCTTTGGGAAGCGAACAGCCGGCAGCTGTATAACCAGATGCCGGGGCTGATACTGGGAAGCGTGTTAAGTCTGGCTTATTTTATTGATAATATTAGTGGAAAAAAGCACAGAAAATAATCATTGACCACTATAACGCACGTGTTGTACACTGTATAAGACAATAAAGACGATCTCGAAGGCACGAAGCGTGGAGGGAATCGTTTATGGTCTATATTATACCGGAGGGAAGTAGACACATGCGCGAAGAATTGAATGTAGAGGAGCTTTTTGCCAGCAAGGTATTCACCCTGGGCAAGATGAAAGAGAGACTCCCCAAGAGCACTTACAAAGAAGTCAAGAAAGTTATGGATCAGGGAGGAGAGCTTTCCCTGGCGACTGCGGATGTCGTGGCAGCAGCCATGAAGGACTGGGCAATCGAAAACGGAGCGACCCATTACACTCACTGGTTCCAGCCGCTGACCGGAATCACCGCAGAGAAGCATGATGCTTTTGTGACGCACCCTGACGAAGACGGCCGGATGATTATGGAATTCTCCGGAAAAGAACTGATCAAGGGAGAACCTGATGCATCTTCTTTCCCGTCCGGTGGTTTACGTGCTACCTTTGAAGCAAGAGGCTATACCACATGGGATATCACTTCCCCTGCATTCATCAAAGAGACCGCTACCGGTCCGACCCTCTGCATCCCTACTGCTTTCTGTTCTTATAAGGGCGAAGCACTGGATAAGAAGACCCCGTTGCTTCGTTCTATGGAAGCTCTGAGCAAGCAGGCGATCCGTATCGTCCGCCTGTTCGGCAATACGGAGGCTACCAAAGTACTGCCTTCTGTCGGTGCAGAGCAGGAATACTTCCTCGTGGATTCCGCGAAGGCACTGCAGCGTGAAGATATTATTTTTGCCGGACGTACCCTGTTCGGCGCCCCTGCCCCTAAGGGACAGGAGATGGATGATCATTATTTCGGCGTTATCCGTGAGCGAATCGGCGGATTTATGCATGATGTGAATATCGAACTGTGGAAGCTGGGCGTGACTTCCAAGACCCAGCATAACGAGGCGGCTCCGGCACAGCACGAAGTGGCTCCGATCTATGAATCTGCCAATGTGGCCGTAGACCATAATCAGCTCGTGATGGAGACACTGAAGCGTGTAGCAGGCAAGCACGGCCTGCGCTGTATGCTGCATGAGAAGCCTTTTGCCGGTGTGAACGGATCCGGTAAGCACAACAACTGGTCTATTACGACCGATAATGGGGTGAATCTCTTAGAGCCCGGCCAGACACCCAACGAAAATATCCAGTTCCTGTTGGTGCTGGCATGTATCATGAAAGCGGTGGATACCCATGCGGATCTGCTGCGCCAGAGTGCTTCCAATGTCGGCAACGATCACAGACTGGGCGGTTATGAGGCACCGCCTGCCATTATTTCTATCTTCCTGGGCGAACAGCTGGAGGATGTAGTGGCACAGCTGGTGGAGACCGGTAAGGCCGACAATCTGAAAGAGGGCGGCGTACTTCGTACCGGTGTGTCCACCCTGCCTGATTTTGTAAAGGACGCTACGGACAGAAACCGTACTTCACCTTTTGCATTCACCGGTAATAAATTCGAATTCCGTATGGTAGGAAGTGAGGATTCCATCGGAAGCCCCAATACTACCCTGAATGCCATTGTGGCGGAAGCTTTCTGCGAGGCGGCAGATCGTCTGGAAGGTGCGGAAGATTTCGATATGGCAGTACATGATCTCATCAAGGAATACATGACCGAGCATCAGAGAATCATCTTCAACGGCAACGGTTATGCCAAGGAATGGGAAGAGGAAGCGGCCAGAAGAGGACTGCCCAATATCCCTTCCATGGTAGCGGCAGTGGATACATTGACGACGCCGAAGGCTATTCATCTGTTTGAAAAATTCGGTATTTTCACCGAGGCAGAGCTGCGCTCCCGTGCGGAAGTCCTGTACGAGACCTATGCGAAGACCATCAACATCGAGGCATTGACCATGGTGGATATGGCGAACAAGCAGATCATCCCCGCGGTGATGAAATACAGCAGGTCTTTGGCAGATTCCGTGATCGCGATCAAAGAAGCCGGTGGGGACGCTTATGTTCCGACCCGTATGCTGCAGCAGATCACAGTGAAACTGACCGAGATGGAGAAAGCAAGCGAAGCACTTCTCGAAGTGGAGAAGAAAGCATCCGCCATGGAGCGTGGCAAGGAGCAGGCATTCTGCTATCACGATGAAGTCATGGTGGCGATGAATGCGCTGAGAAAGCCTGCGGACGAACTGGAGAAGCTGGTAGATAAGCAGTACTGGCCGTTCCCGACCTATGCGGATTTGTTGTTTGAGGTATAGGACGCTTCAAAGGACATTTTGGATGCAATCATAAATTTTTTGAAAAAAGGTATTGCATTCAAAAAAATTCTGTTGTATAGTAATGAACCATAGAGGAGCGATCCTCATAATTCAATATTTTTCAATGCGAAACGAAGGCGTTTACACAGGGAGTGTAAGCGCCTTTTTTGTGACTATTCAGAGCATTGAAGATGCGGTTTTGCGCAGGTAAGTTCTGAATAGCAACAGTTGCCAGCCACTGAGTCGCAGGAGCATGAAGAGTATGCAAAACAAGGAGGAAACGAAGATGAGTGAAGTATTAAACGTGGAAGAAATCTTTGGCAGTAAGGTATTCACTCTGGGTAAGATGAGGGAAAGATTACCCAAGAGCGTCTACAAAGAAGTGAAGAAGATCATTGATCACGGCGGAGAGCTGTCCCTGGCTACCGCAGATGTTGTAGCAAAAGCAATGAAGGACTGGGCCATCGAAAACGGTGCGACCCATTATACTCACTGGTTCCAGCCGTTGACCGGTATTACGGCTGAGAAGCATGACGCATTCGTAACCCATCCCGATGAGTACGGCAAGATGATCATGGAGTTCTCCGGTAAGGAACTGATCAAGGGTGAGCCCGATGCATCCTCCTTCCCCTCCGGAGGCTTGAGAGCTACCTTCGAGGCAAGAGGCTATACCGCATGGGATATCACCTCTCCCGCATTCCTGAAAGAGGATGCGACCGGCGTGATCCTCTGCATTCCCACCGCTTTCTGCTCTTACAAGGGGGAAGCACTGGATAAGAAGACTCCCCTGCTTCGTTCCATGGAAGCAATCAGCACCCAGGCACTTCGTATCGTAAGACTGTTCGGCAACACGGAAGCTACCAAGGTTGTGGCAAGTGTAGGACCGGAGCAGGAATATTTCCTGGTAGACAGAGATAAGTACTTAAAGCGTGAAGATCTGATCTTCGCCGGACGTACCCTGTTCGGTGCACCCGCACCCAAGGGACAGGAGCTGGAGGATCATTACTTCGGTACCATCCGCGAGAGAATCGGTTCCTTCATGAAGGATCTGAATATTGAACTGTGGAAATTGGGCGTAACCGCCAAGACACAGCATAACGAAGTGGCTCCCGCACAGCATGAGCTGGCTCCTATTTATGAGACTGCCAACATTGCCGTAGATCATAACCAGCTGGTGATGGAGACCATGAAGAAAGTAGCAGGACGTCATGGAATGACCTGCCTGCTGCATGAGAAGCCTTTCGCCGGAGTGAATGGTTCCGGTAAGCATAACAACTGGTCCCTGGGAACCGACAACGGTGTGAACCTTCTGGATCCCGGTGACACCCCGAACGAGAACATCCAGTTCCTGTTAGTACTGGCATGTATCCTGAAAGCTGTAGATACCCATGCAGATCTGCTTCGTCAGAGTGCATCCGATGTCGGCAACGATCACAGACTGGGAGCGAACGAGGCACCCCCTGCTATCATTTCCGTATTCCTGGGCGAGCAGCTGGAGGATGTGGTAAAGCAGCTGGTTGAGACCGGTGATGCAACGCATTCCATTCAGGGCGGTAAGCTCCTGACCGGCGTATCGACTCTGCCGGATCTGGATAAGGATGCCACCGACCGTAACAGAACTTCACCGTTTGCTTTCACCGGCAACAAGTTCGAGTTCCGTATGGTAGGTAGTGCAGATTCCATCGCCAGCCCCAACACCACTCTGAATGCCATCGTTGCAGAAGCTTTCTGCGAGGCAGCAGATATTCTGGAGAAGGCAGACGATTTTGACATCGCTGTACATGATCTGATCAAGAAGTATCTGACCGAGCATCAGAGAATCATTTTCAACGGCAACGGTTATTCCGAGGAGTGGGTAGAAGAGGCAGCCAGAAGAGGACTTCCCAACATCAAGTCCATGGTAGAAGCTTCCGAGACCCTGACCACCGAGAAGTCCATCAAGCTGTTCGAGAAGTTTGGTATCTTCACTGAGGCAGAATTAAGATCCCGTGAGGAGGTTCTGTATGAAACCTACTCCAAGACCATTAATATCGAAGCACTGACCATGGTAGATATGGCGAAGAAACAGTACATTCCTGCCGTTATGGAATACACCAAGACGCTGGCTGATACCGTACTGGCTGTAAAGAGCGCCGGTGCAGATGCAGCAGTACAGACTACCGTTTTGAAGAGTGTTTCCGAGAAACTGGCAGAGGCACAGGCTGCAGAGACCGCACTGGAGGATAAGCTGGCAGAGGCAGCAGGCATCGAGGATCCCAAGAAGCTTGCTTTCTTCTATAAAGATGTGGTACATACCGCAATGGATGATCTGAGAGCTCCTGTAGATGCACTGGAGATGATGGTCGACAAGAAGGTATGGCCGGTACCTACCTATGGCGATCTGATCTTTGAAGTATAATATAAGATATTGAAAATACTTTTCTCTCATTATGTTGATTGTGTTGTATCGAGCGAGGCTTACTGTAAAACAGTGAGCCTCGTTTTGTGTGTCCCGGTTTGGGATAATCGTTGTTGCGATGAGAAAAATCCTGTGTTAAGATAACAACATGATGAAAAAAGAAAAATTTTGGAAAATAATAGTGATTCTTGCGATCATTGCATATACACTGAAAAACCTGTTTGTCGGAGCCGACATGGACGAAGGCTACGGTATCATGGCAGGTTATCGTCTGGCTATGGGAGACCGGCTGCTTCTGGAAATGTGGGAACCCCATCAGACGTCGGCTATTTTTACCGCAGTGTTCATTAAACTGTTTCTGATGATCACCGGAGGCATCAATTACCTGAACCTGTTCCTGCGCGTTGTCAGTTTTCTCATTCAGGGCGGAGTGGCAGTGTTCTTATATAAAACGTTGCGTAAGGTCTGGCCTCTTATGGAACAGAAGACAGTGGTACTGCTTTCCCTGTTGTACTATATCGTTACGCCGAAATGTGTCTATGTACCAGAATATTCCAATCTGCATAACTGGTTCTTCACACTGATGATCCTGTGCCTGCTTCGGTATTTCTTTGCCGGGAAAAAGATTTCTTATCTTGTGTGGTCGGGAATATGTATGACCTGTGATGTGCTGGCATACCCCAGTATGGTGCTGGTATTTGTCTGCTGCATGGGGTATCTGCTGCTTCGCAAATCTGACAGGAAGTGGAAGGAGTGCATAGCCTATCTTCTTCCTTGCGTCATCAGTGCAGCGGCGATGTTCGCTTATCTGTGCACCTATATGACACCTGCTGTAATGCTGCAAATGGTGGGAGAGATTTTAAGTGAAGGATCTCACAAGATGACACTGCTTCAGAAAATAGGAAGCTGGTCAGACGGATTTATCATTGTGGGGGGACTTCTGCTTCTGGCAGCTGTGGCAGCGTTGGGAGTGAAGCTGCTGCTTACGAAGCTGCTAAAAAAGAAATTACCGGAGTCACTTCAGGTTCCGGGACTGTTTTTCCTGACAGCAGTATTTTTGATCCAGGTGTGGTTCTGGCTGTTTGGACCATCCAGCGCAATTTATCCGCAGATCCCTCTTGTGGGGATCCTGGTGGCAGGGCTGTGTATTTTCCTGCGGAAAGACCGAAGCCAGAAGGCTGCGGCATACATAATAGGAATTACCTGTGTGAGTTACGTTGCAGCACTGCTGTTGTCCAACTGGGGGCCGGATGTGCTGAATACCTATCTGATCCTCGGCGCAGTAGCAGGACTTTTATGCATTGGTACATACTGGGAGAAAATCACAGAAAAGGGAGGTCAGGTATTCCGGATCCTGTGCCTGTGCCTGGTATTGGGAAATGCATTCGGCTATTGTTATCTGATGATCGGTGCGTCGGATAACCATGCGCCTGTTTTTACCAATGTCCGTGGCATTAACAGAGAGGGACTGCGTGCCGGAATCCTGACAGATTATATGTCTGCTTTCCGCTACAATAATAATATGGAAATCTGGAACGAAGCGGTGCCGTCCGGAAGTACCGTGCTGTATGTGGGTGCATCACAGTTCTATTGTATGCTGGGAGAACACACGCAGGCATCTCCGGATACGATCTGTTCCATGGTGTATGATGAAAGGTTATTGGATTACTGGGAGATCAATCCCGACAGATATCCGGATGTGGTAGTATTTGAAAGCTGCTATGGCGATATTGCCGCAGAAGGTGAAAACAGCTTTATCTGGAACTGGCTGCAGAATGATTTTCAGCCGGTGAACCGTGTGGACTATCCCTATATTACGGTGTTTACCAGGTGATGATACAGAAATTGTATAAATTTTGTATACTTTTTTAAAATTTTTTCAAATTAGGTATTGCAAAATGAAATCAGATAGTGTATACTTCATCAAGTAAACGACATAGGGCTATCGCCAAACGGTAAGGCAACGGACTCTGACTCCGTCATTTCAAGGTTCGAATCCTTGTAGCCCTGCGAAGAAGAACCTCAGCAAAATTAGTTGCTGAGGTTTTTTGTATATCATCGGACGGATGGATCCGTAAATAAATACGGTGATCAAGTACAGAACAAACATTCGATTTTGCTCTGTACTTTTTTATTTTTGAATGATATACTAGACGGGTAATCATACTAAGAAAATGATAGTGATTTCCTATTTTTACAGATAGAGTTTTACGGTTAGAAGCGAAAATCAGGAGAAGGGATATGGATCATTTCAAATTACATTCTGAATATCAGCCTACCGGCGATCAGCCGCAGGCCATTGCGGAGCTGGTGGAAGGCTTCAGACAGGGCAATCAGTTCGAGACGCTGCTCGGTGTCACCGGTTCGGGTAAGACTTTTACAATGGCGAATGTCATCCAGGCATTGAACAAACCGACGCTGATCATTGCACATAACAAGACTCTGGCAGGTCAGCTCTACGGGGAAATGAAGGAATTTTTCCCGGAGAATGCGGTGGAATATTTTGTATCCTATTATGAGATGGTTTTTATGCAGTTTATTTTGTATCAAAACAAACGCCAGTAATTTTGACACTAAATTCGGTAATTTGGACTGAGTAAGAAAAGAATTGCAAACGAAACTTGTCATAAGTGTGAATAATCGGTTGTATTTGATGCAGACGATGTTGAGAAGAGTAATAAACAATTTTGCATTAGTGTTTATTTGTCAAATTATGAATTTAACGACAGCGAAAAATGCTTTACGAATAATGTAAAGATTGATAAAATGACATTAATGTTGAAATCAAGGTTTAATTGTGTAGATGCTGTTAGAGAGTATCTATTTTTGTGAAAAGACGAGGGCAAGATGGTCCATGATGAGTTTATAAAATAGGGTCATTCATTTCTTTAAACGATAGAGAATAGTTTTTTGACCGATGCGAGAAAGTAAAATATAGTTGCTGGATGTACAGATAAGGGAGGTGGATAGAAAATGCTTAAACGGAAAATAAATATTTTCTTACATCGATGAAAAGATATCTTAAATGAAATGTTTGATTATGCATATTATGAAAGCGTAGGGACGCTAAGGAGGTTAATATGTCGGAATTAATAAAGGTATTTGATTCAAAAATGCAAAGTTGTAATAAAAGCACAAACCTGTCTGTGGTAGAGATTCCGATGGTTGAGGATGCTTTTGAAAATACTAAATATTCAGTGCTTTTTTTTAAGGATAAGAAAATTGAAAAGAAATATTTATTACCGTTGCAGTTTAAAGAAGAATTAATTAAACTGAGAAAATGTAAATTAGTCTCCATTTCTGTAAGCAATAGGGATAAAAATCAAATCTATAAAATCATAGGCGAAGTATCGAGAAAAAAAGGCATATGTGCACCGATGCTGGAACTTGTGGATGCAATTATATATTTTCCGCAACTGAATTATTCGGATATTGGATTGTTAAGACATTTATGCGAGGAAAATGGCAATATGTTGGATTATAAATTACTTATGGCTTATGGAGATTAATAGAGATGGAGAAAAATGTATTTAATGTAATATCAATGTTTTCTGGAGCAGGAGGCCTAGATATGGGATTCCATAATATGGGATTCAGAATTTTATGGGCAAATGATTTTAATCGAGATGCATGTGATACATATGATAAATGGGCTAATTATGATAGCAATGGAAATAGAAAACCGAAAGAGGAATGTACTATTATTGAATGTGGAGATATTTCTAAAATAAATATTAAGGCAATTGTACCAGGGGAAGAAATAGATGTTGTATTAGGAGGATTTCCGTGTCAAGGTTTCTCGTTGGCTGGACCTAGGCAGGTTGATGATTCTCGTAATATATTATATCGACATTTTGTTGAAATGGTAAGGGAAAAGAATCCCAAAGTTATTATTGCAGAGAATGTAGTAGGAATCAAGACTCTTGGAGAGGGCGCTGTTTTTGAAAAGATAGTAGATGATTTTACATCGTTAGGATATACGATGTCAGCTCCTACAATAAATGCAAAAAATTATGGTGTTCCACAAGACCGCATGCGAGTAATATTTATCGGGATTAGAAATGATATTTGCAATGGTGGAGCGTATATGTTTCCAACAGGAGATCCGAAAGTTGTGACTCTTAGAGAAGCTCTTAGAGACCTACCGGAAGTAAATATGAATGATGTATGCCAAGCTTCCTTTTCATCTAGGTACATGTCAAGAAATCGAAAGAGAGATTTTGATGATGTATCATTTACCATACCAGCGATGGCAAAGCAGGTGACATTAAGTCCAGATTCTGATGGTATGAGATATGTGGATATAGATAGATTTGAGTTTGTCGGACAAAATAGACGTCTTAGTTATAGAGAAGCTGCAGCCATTCAAACATTTCCGCGAGATATGGAGTTTTGCGGAGATTTGGATAGTAAATATAAACAAATAGGCAATGCTGTCCCTGTTAAATTAGCAGAGGTAATTGCGGGAGAAGTTTATAAGATATTGACAGTAAAAGATTTGTCCCCATTTTTAAATTTTGATAGCCCGGCGGATGAAATAAAAGCTGATAAAAGGATTACAAGAAAAGATTTAACTGGTAAGGCATTTGAGTATGCTTCTTTAATTGCATTATTCAATGAGCTGAGTGTTTCTGGATGGAGTCGTAATCAAATTGAAATATTGCAGGATAAAAATTACAAAAATATTGAAAGAGCATACCAGATATTGATAGGAACTGAGTATGGGGATGAAGAGGATGAAGAGGTAGCAGCAGAAGTATTGACAATGGAGTCTCTTGAAAACACTTATGAGAGAGCGGCAACAGTGGCGGCTGCATATCTTAGAATGACGGAGCCTATTTTTTCAAAACCGGATGGATTGCATGTGGTTTTGTCGACAATGCCGGACAGTGCAGGTGTAAAGGGGGATGTCAGAGACATATGTCTCCATGTTTATAAGGATAAAGAAAAAAAATCTCTGGTAAAAGAACTAGGAATCAGTTGTAAAAATAATCATGAAGCAGTGAAACATCCAAGAATAACAGAAAATCCGGATTTCGCTAAGGAGTGGACAAAGGGAAAATATTCATGTAGCAGTAGCTTTATGAATAAGATGAAGGAGATACAAAAAGTAATTGAAGAGTATCAGAAGAATTACAATACTTGGTCTGAAGTAGAAGAGAAATTCGATACAGTGTATTTTCCTATTGTAACGGCATTTGTTCAAGAGCTGCGAAGATTGGGAATGGCTCAAACTGATGCAACTGATGAAGAGAAGCAAAAGGCAAGTGAGTTCTCGAAATTATTTTTTGAGTATATGTTTGGAACAAAAGATTTTTATAAATTTATAAAAGATGATAAAGCAAAAGCAACGAAAGTATATCCTTATAACATGCATGGTACTTTGATGAAGGCTTATAGTGGAAAAAAGAACGAGCAAGCTGTTCCGTGCATTACCATGCCGGAAGAAATGGTGGAAGTAAGATTAAAACCAGGTAGCAAGACAACGTTAGAGGTTTATTTCAACCAATGGATTATATCAATGAGATTGCATAATGCTGATTCAAGAATAAAAAGTACGTCTTTAAAATTTGATGTACAAATAAAAGCGCAACCAAGAAAGGTAATGGGTTCTATTCTTCCATGGAAGATTGACTAAAATGTAAATATGAAGGTGGATTCTAATTCGAGTAGATTCAGTTCATGCTGTGTTACGGTACAATATTGTTTTTTAACGTAAATGTATATTGAAGTATGTTTCTTGGAGTAAGGTCAATAATAGAAAATAGAGAAATATATATTGTTGGCTGATGCTTTACTGGTTTAGGAGGTAATATGGAAACTGGAGTAAAAACGTGCATTAAAGTGGAAAAATTAGTGTTTGATCCTAAAAATCCGAGAGTTCCACAAAGTCTTCAGGGTATTAAAAGCGAAGCAAAAATAATTAATTATATGGTATTGTATGGGAATGTTACGGATCTAATGCTTTCAATAGCTGAGACGGGGTATTCAGATGCAGAGCCATTGTTAGTGGTTCAAGATGATAAGGGAAAGTATGTTGTTGTAGAAGGAAATCGTCGTTTGGCGGCGTTGAAACTGTTAAATAATCCGAACCTGACAGATATTCGTGTCAAGTTAATTAATGAAATTATAGAAAATGCGCAAACAGAGATTCCGCGGGAAGTACCTTGCGTAGTATATCAAAATCGAAATTCGATTTTAGATTATTTGGGATACCGACATATAACGGGAGTAAAGGACTGGGGACCGCTTGAAAAAGCAAGGTACTTAGAACAATTATATGAACTGCATATAGAAGAAGCGGGAATAAATAATATTTATAAAAAATTGGCAAAGATGATTGGCAGTAAGGCAAGTTATGTAAAGAATTTGCATATGGCACTGAAATTATATGATCTTGCAAATAATGAGGCATATTATGGCGCAGAAATAAAGGATAAAGATATTAATTTTTCGTGGATAACAACTGTTTTAGGATATTCAGGCGTATCAGAATATATAGGATTTGATGTTAATGATATTTCTACAGAGAAAATTAATAAGGATAGATTCAAAAACGTATTTTTATGGATGTTCGACCCAGAAAAAGCAGTTGTAGGTGAATCGCGACAATTATTGAAATTATCGACAGTTTTATCTTCGAAAGAGGCAACTGAAAAATTAGAGAAAGGTGCGTCACTCTCAGAGGCCATTTTATATACAAGTGAACCCGAAGAAGCTTTTAAAAAGATGTTGGAAAGAGCGAAAGCAGAACTTGAACATGCTAAATCTGCTATCGAGCAATTAAATCGGAAACCTGAAGAAGCGGATGACTTACTTAAGGATATTGATAGGCTGAGAAAAACCATAGTAGGTGCTTTGGCTGCAAGTTTCGATAATGAATTACAAGAGTTTATGAAACAACCATTGAGCTCATTACAAGGTGTAACTCCAGAACAAATGAAGCAGATTATGGAATTAATAGGAAAAAGTTCAAAATGATTATTAATGACACAAAACTAGAGACAAAGCCTAAATGGAGTAAAAAGGAATACAATAGATGGGCGGATTTTATTGAATTGATATGTATAAAGAACAAAATCGTTACGGTAGATGATGTTCTAGATATTTGGTGTGATGGCGATATAGATAATTCCATTGATAGTGGTGGAGAAGAACATTCAGAGAAAATGGATTTATTATATATTGTGATTGCAGATTATTTTGGTATTCTTTCTTCTCGAGAAAAATTTTGTTCAGATTACTATCCTTTTGAAATTGAGGGGAAGGATTGCATAAAATTGCGTGAGATGTTAACAGATAAACATAAACAATATATTTACTTTTTGCTTAGTTCGAGTATTGCGTTAATGGATAAAGCTACTTCAGATATATATACATCTTCTTTTGAAAAAATTTGCAGATTGATTATGAAGCAATTGTTTCCAGATGAAGCTATCGTGGAACTTTTTGGGACAACTAGAGGAACAGGAATTTTTGAGGGGACTTTGCGTGATAGAATTGAAAAGTTAGCTGAATGCTTGGGAGTAACAACCACCAAGCGTTTTGATAGGAATCCCAATTTTGACGCAATACATGGTGGCGATGGAGGCTTAGATGTTATTGCATATCAGCCGATAGATGCAGCGGGACCTATTCCTTTTTCATTTGCACAGTGTACTTGTAGTTATGATAAATGGATTGAAAAGCAAAATTCGATTGGAGAAATGAGGTGGAAAACTTATTTGGAGATATCAATAAATTATCCTCAATATATGTTTGTACCGTTTTCCTGTCATGATTCAAAAGATAAATTTTATAATGAAACTGGGATATATACAATACTTGTGGATAGAATTCGCATAATAAGGTTAATCAAAAAAGGTAGAGATGACGATTTCTTTGAGAAACTTTCAGAGTTGACTTCTTGTTTTGATATGGATGGTATCTTTACATAATTTTCGCGTGAAAGCAATCAATAATGTAATAAACGGAAGTTATGAAAAAGTCAATGCTCAGACAATTGTTAATTCGATTGCAATGAAAAAGGAAGATAAGTTAAAAAAGGATCAAGAAGCAAGAGCGTATATATTAGCTAATTATACGGTAAATCAAAAGACAGAAGCTGTAAAATATTACCGGAAATATATAGGCAAAGCACTATTTGAAGCGAAAGAAATTGTCGATGATGTTTTAGGCACTCAAAAGGCTATGAAATGAAAACAGCCCCGTTTTGTCCCACAGAACAGAGAATTTAAAAGACGGTAAAAAGGAATTAATCGAAATTGATATTAGGAAGAAAAAAAGAAAGCAGATATGATATTTATAAAATGTCCCATATGAAAGTGGAATTTCTAGGCTTAGCATTTAACTTTCGGTATTCAGGTAGTTTTATGGAAAAGAGTGTAGGAACATGGGGGCACAGGCGTCTGTATTTATAAAAAAATCCTGCAGATGCAAAAAAGGAAATTTTAAGAATAGACAATTAATATAAAAACGGTAAAAATACTTTAAATTTACCGAACGCATAAAGGGATTGTTAGTGCAAAGAAGTACAGAACAAACATTCGATTTTGCTCTGTACTTTTTTATTTTTGAATGATATACTAGACGGGTAATCATACTAAGAAAATGATAGAGACTTCCTATTTTTACAGATAGAGTTTTACAGATAGAAGCGAAAATCAGGAGAAGGAATATGGATCATTTCAAATTACATTCCGAATATCAGCCTACCGGTGATCAGCCGCAGGCCATTGCGGAGCTGGTGGAGGGCTTTAAACAGGGCAATCAGTTCGAGACGCTGCTCGGTGTCACCGGTTCGGGTAAGACTTTTACAATGGCGAATGTCATCCAGGCATTGAACAAACCGACGCTGATCATTGCACATAACAAGACGTTGGCTGGTCAGCTCTACGGGGAGATGAAGGAGTTTTTTCCGGAGA
Organism: Acetatifactor sp.; assembly: GCA_050872885.1. Taxonomy (GTDB): domain Bacteria; phylum Bacillota; class Clostridia; order Lachnospirales; family Lachnospiraceae; genus Acetatifactor. The sequence continues at coordinate 15,923 of JBNMHS010000008.1, read as the reverse complement.
ACGCGGTGGAATATTTTGTATCCTATTACGATTATTACCAGCCGGAGGCGTATGTGCCTTCTTCGGATACCTATATTGCAAAAGATTCTTCGATCAATGATGAAATTGATAAACTGCGTCTGTCCGCTACGGCATCTCTGGCGGAGCGCAGAGATGTCGTCGTGGTGGCCAGCGTGTCATGTATCTACGGCTTGGGAAGTCCTGACGAATACCAGGACTTGATCGTATCCCTGCGCCCCGGTATGGTGAAGGACCGGGATGAGGTGTTACGGGAGTTGATTGATATTCAGTATAACCGTAACGATATGGACATTCAGCGCGCGACTTTCCGTGTCCGCGGAGATGTGGTGGAAGTATACCCGGCGCAGGGCGGAGACTATCTGATCCGTATAGAATTCTTCGGTGATGAGATCGACCGGATCGCGGAGGTGGAGCCGCTTACGGGGAAAATTCATGCGGAATTAAATCATGTGGCTATCTTCCCGGCATCCCATTATGTAGTGTCGCAGGAGAAAATCAAGGCAGCCTGCGACAACATTGAAGAAGAGATGAAGGAACGTGTGCAGTACTTCAAGGGCGAGGATAAGCTGATCGAAGCGCAGCGTATTGCGGAACGGACGAACTTCGATATTGAAATGCTGCGCGAGACCGGATTCTGCTCCGGTATTGAGAACTATTCCAGACACTTGAACGGGCTTCCGGCAGGGGCACCGCCTATGACACTGCTGGATTTCTTTCCGGATGATTTTCTGATCATTGTGGACGAGTCTCATATGACGATCCCACAGATCCGTGGTATGTATGCCGGTGACCGGTCGAGAAAGCAGACACTGGTGGATTATGGTTTCCGTCTGCCTTCCGCTCTGGACAACCGTCCGCTGAATTTTGAAGAATTTGAATCTCACATAGACCAGATGATGTTCGTATCCGCGACGCCGTCCGATTATGAAAAAGAGCACGAACTGCTGCGGACAGAGCAGATCATCCGCCCGACCGGACTGCTGGATCCCGAGGTACAGGTACGCCCCGTGGAGGGACAGATCGATGACCTGATCGGAGAAGTGAATAAAGAAGTTGAGAAGCATCACAAAGTGCTGATTACGACACTGACCAAGCGGATGGCGGAAGACCTCACGGATTATATGAAGGAAGTCGGCATCCGGGTAAAATATCTGCATTCCGACATTGATACCCTGGAACGTGCCCAGATCATCCGTGACATGAGACTGGATGTATTCGATGTACTGGTAGGTATCAATCTGCTCAGAGAGGGACTGGATATCCCGGAGATCACCCTGGTAGCGATTCTGGATGCAGATAAGGAAGGATTCCTGCGTAGTGCAACATCACTGATCCAGACCATCGGACGAGCAGCGCGTAATGCGGAAGGTCATGTGATCATGTACGCAGATACGATCACGGATTCCATGCGAGAGGCACTGGATGAGACCAACAGACGTCGTGAGATCCAGATGAAGTACAACGAAGAACACGGCATCACGCCGCAGACGATCAAGAAGGCAGTCAGGGATCTGATCAGCATCTCCAAGGTGATCGCCAAGGAAGAAGTACGTTTCGAGAAGGATCCGGAATCCATGACGAAGAAGGAATTGGAGAAGCTCATCGGCGAGATCCAGAAGAAGATGCAGAAGGCTGCGGCAGACCTGAACTTCGAGGCTGCGGCAGAGCTGCGTGATAAGATGCTGGAACTGAAGAAACAGTTAAATGATATGGAATAATATGGAAAATATGGAATAAGAAAGGCAAGACAATGGAAGAAGCAAAGAAAATGCGCCCGCGTGAGTATATTAAGATCCGCGGCGCCAATGAACATAATCTGAAAAATATTAATGTGGACATTCCCAGAAATGAACTGGTGGTACTCACCGGTATGTCCGGCTCCGGGAAGTCTTCTCTGGCATTTGATACGATTTATGCCGAGGGACAGAGACGTTACATGGAATCCCTGTCTTCCTATGCGCGACAGTTCCTGGGACAGATGGAGAAACCTAACGTGGAGAGCATCGAAGGCTTGTCTCCCGCAATCTCCATCGACCAGAAATCCACGAACCGCAATCCCCGTTCTACCGTAGGAACCGTAACGGAGATCTATGACTATTTCCGTCTGCTGTATGCGAGAATCGGCATTCCCCACTGCCCGAAGTGCGGCAGGGAGATCGCCAAGCAGACGGTGGATCAGATGGTAGACCAGATCATGAATATGGGCGAAGGTACGAAAATCCAGCTGTTGGCGCCTGTGGTCAGGGGCCGCAAAGGAGAACATGCGAAAGTATTGGAGCGTGCCAAGAGAAGCGGTTATGTCAGAGTGCGTATTGACGGCAGCATGTATGAACTGACGGAAGATATCAAACTGGATAAAAACATCAAGCACAATATCGACATCGTCGTAGACCGACTGGTGGTAAAGGACGGCATTCAGCGCAGACTTACCGATTCCATCGAAAATGTACTCGATCTGGCGGAAGGGCTGTTGGTCGTAGATGTCATCGGTGGCGAACCGGTGACTTTCAGCCAGAGTTTTTCCTGCCCGGACTGCGGCATCAGCGTCAGTGAAGTGGAGCCCAGAAGCTTTTCCTTCAATAATCCTTTCGGTGCCTGCCCGGTATGTTTTGGACTGGGATACAAGATGGAGTTCGATGAGGATCTGATGATTCCGGACAAGCGGCTGAGTATCAATGAGGGCGCTATCACGGTCATGGGCTGGCAGTCCTGCGCGGACAAGTCCAGCTTTACCAATGCGATTTTGCAGGCATTGGCGAAAGAATATCATTTTGACCTGGACACCCCTTTTGAGGAGTATCCGCAGAAGATACACGATATTCTGATCTATGGAACCAACGGAAAAGAGGTATTGGTACACTATACCGGACAGCGCGGCAGCGGCGTGTACCCGATTGCGTTTGAAGGATTGATCAAGAACGTAGAGCGCCGATACAGAGAGACGGCATCCGAGATCTCCAAACAGGAATACGAGACCTTCATGCGTATTACCCCTTGCAAAGAGTGTAAGGGTATGCGTTTGAAAAAAGAATCTCTGGCAGTTACGGTATGTGATAAAAATATTTTTGAAATTACTTCTATGTCGATCCGTGATTTACAGAAGTTTCTGGATACCATGACATTGACGAAACAGCAGCAGTTTATCGGAGAGCGTGTACTGAAAGAAATTCGTGCGAGGGTAGGATTCCTGGTAGATGTCGGACTGGAATATTTATCTTTAGCCAGAGCCACAGCGACTTTGTCCGGCGGTGAGGCGCAGCGTATCCGTCTGGCGACCCAGATCGGTTCCGGCTTGGTTGGTGTATGCTATATTCTGGATGAGCCCAGTATCGGTCTGCATCAGAGAGACAACGACAAACTGCTGAATACTCTGAAGAATCTGAGAGACCTGGGTAATACGCTCGTCGTGGTAGAACATGATGAGGATACCATGCTGGCGGCGGATTATATCGTGGATATCGGACCGGGAGCAGGTTCTCACGGCGGCGAAGTCATTGCCTGCGGTACGGCGGAAGAGATCATGCAGGTACCGGAATCCATTACAGGACAATACCTCAGCGGCAAAAAGCGGATTCCCGTGCCGGAGACCAGACGTACCCCTACCGGCTGGATCAAAGTACTGGGCGCGCAGGAAAATAACCTGAAAAATGTAGATGTGGAGATTCCTTTGGGAGTAATGACCTGTGTCACCGGCGTGTCCGGATCCGGAAAAAGCTCTCTGGTAAATGAGATTCTCTATAAACATCTTGCGAGAGAATTGAACCGTGCACGTTGCATTCCCGGCAAACACAAGGGAATCGAAGGCGTGGAACAACTGGACAAGGTCATAAATATCGACCAGTCGCCCATCGGACGTACGCCCAGATCCAATCCGGCGACTTACACAGGCGTCTTTGACCTGATCCGTGATCTGTTTGCGTCGACGGCAGATGCCAAGGCAAAGGGCTACAGCAAGGGAAGATTCAGCTTCAATGTCAAGGGCGGCCGCTGTGAAGCCTGTGGCGGTGACGGTATTATCAAGATCGAGATGCACTTCCTGCCGGATGTCTATGTCCCCTGCGAGGTCTGCGGCGGCAAACGATACAACCGTGAGACATTGGATGTAAAATACAAGGGCAAGAGTATCTTTGATGTGCTGGATATGACGGTGGAAGAGGCACTTCCTTTCTTTGAAAATGTGCCTTATATTCGTAGGAAAATCGAGACTTTATATGATGTGGGACTTTCCTATGTGAAGCTGGGACAGCCGTCCACAACTCTGTCCGGCGGTGAAGCGCAGCGTATCAAGCTGGCTACCGAACTTTCCAGAAGAAGCACAGGCAAGACAATCTATATTCTGGACGAGCCTACCACGGGACTGCATTTCGAAGATGTGCACAAACTGGTGGAGATCCTGCACAGACTGGCAGACGGCGGCAATACCGTAGTTGTCATCGAACACAATCTGGATGTGATCAAGACCGCGGATTATATCATCGATATGGGACCCGAAGGCGGAGACCGCGGCGGCACCGTGATCGCCAGGGGAACGCCGGAGGAGATCACCAAAGTGAAAAAATCCTACACCGGTTATTATGTAAAGAAGATGTTGGAGAAGGATAAAAAGCAGAAATAGTTATAGAAATTTTAAGAATTACCCCCTATGAAAATGGAAAAATTTCAGTTATAATATGATGTATATGACTAAAATAGCGTGTAGAGTCAAGACTTATAGATAGATACCATTGAAAGGGGTAATAAAAATGCAGTGCACAGATATCGGAATTGATTTAGGTACCGCCAGCATTCTGGTATACATCAGAGGAAAGGGCGTCGTGTTGAAGGAGCCCTCTGTTGTAGCTTTTGATAGAGATACGAACAAGATCAAAGCCATCGGTGAGGATGCGAGACTGATGCTGGGAAGAACACCCGGTAATATCGTAGCGGTGAGACCATTACGTCAGGGCGTTATCTCCGATTACACCGTAACCGAGAAAATGATGAAATATTTCATTCAGAAGGCTCTGGGAAAGAGAACTTTCCGCAAACCCCGTATTGCGGTCTGCGTACCCAGCGGAGTTACGGAAGTAGAGAAGAAAGCAGTAGAGGACGCTACTTATCAGGCAGGTGCCAGAGAGGTGTCCATTATTGAAGAGCCTATTGCAGCTGCCATCGGTGCGGGAATTGATACTTCCAAGCCCTGCGGTAATATGATCGTAGATATCGGCGGCGGTACTTCCGATATCGCCGTGATCTCCCTGGGAGGTACCGTAGTCAGCGCTTCCATCAAGATCGCAGGTGATGATTTTGATGAAGCCATTGTCCGCTATATGCGTAAGAAACATAATCTGCTCATCGGTGAGAGAACCGCTGAGGATCTGAAGATCAAAATCGGTTCCTGCTATAAGAGAGCAGAAGTCGATTATATGGATGTGAGAGGACGTAACCTCGTGACCGGTCTGCCGAAGACTGTAAAAGTATCATCCGAGGAGACTGAGGAAGCACTGCGCGAGACCACTGCACAGATCGTGGAAACGATCCACAGCGTATTGGAGAAGACTCCGCCCGAACTGGCAGCGGATATTGCGGACAGAGGAATCGTCCTGACCGGCGGCGGAAGCCTGCTGCGCGGACTGGAGGATCTGATCTCCGCCAAGACAGGTATCAATACCATGACTGCAGAGGATCCCATGACTGCAGTTGCTATCGGAACCGGTAAGTACGTAGAGTTCCTGGCAGGTTACAGAGATAATTAAGAATAAGGCAGGATGCCGGACATTTGTCGAAGGATCGCGTCAACAAATGGAGGATACGAATGGTTAAAGGTCTATATACCGCTTATACCGGTATGGTAAACGAACAGAACAGAATGGATATCATGACCAACAATCTGGCCAATGCTTCCACCGTAGGATATAAAAAGGAAGGATCTACCAGCCAGTCTTTTGATGATGTGCTGACTGTGAAGATCAAGGATCAGTCGGTAGGCATGAGAAATGTCCAGAGGATCGGCATCAAGAATCCCGGAGTGAAGATCGGAGAGAATTATACCGATTATTCACAGGGATCGTTCCGGATCACGGATAATACTTACGATCTGGCATTGTCCGGTGATGGCTTTTTTGCGATTGAGTTTACAAACAAGGCAGGAGAAACGGACACTAAGTATACCCGTGCCGGACAGTTTACTCTGAATAAGGACGGATATCTGGTAACGGAAGAAGGCGACTATGTTCTGGATACCCAGAACAGACGGATCCGTCTGAATACACTGATTGATTCCAAGATCACCGATGACGGTACGATCTATCAGAATGACCGTGCGGTAGCCAGGATTCAGGTGACAGATTTTGCAGACTATGATTATCTGGAAAAATACGGAGAGACCTATTATCAGCCGATCGAGGGCGCACAGACCACCGCGGCAAATGCCCAGGTGAAATCCGGTTATCTGGAGATGTCCAACGTTCAGGTGGTATCTGAGATGGTGAATCTGATCTCCATTACCAGAGCGTATGAATCCAACCAGAAGGTAGTTCAGACAATTGACGGTACTTTGGATGTGGCAGCAAATCAGATCGGCAAACTCCAGTAAAGTAAATCGTAAAACAGCCGATAATCATTATAAGATATTTTAGGATAAAAATCAGGTCATGGATGACATAAGGGAAAGCCCGAGAGGAGATTACATATGGTCAGAAGCTTATGGACAGCAGCGACCGGCATGATCGCACAGCAGACAAATGTGGATACGATTGCCAACAATCTGGCAAACGTAAATACTACAGGCTATAAGACACAGGTGAATGAATTTAAAAGTCTGTTATATCAGAACATCCAGACGAAAACCACTTCCGCGAACGGAGATACCAAGCCCAGCAGTGCACAGGTGGGACTTGGTGTAAGAAATGCTTCCATCAGTTCCGTATTCAAAGAGGGAAGCCTGACGGCATCCGACAGCGATACCGCATTCGCTATCGACGGAAAGGGCTTTTTTGCAGTACGCGGTGCAGACGGCAATACCTACTATACACGAAACGGTAATCTGAAATTCACATTGGCAGCCAACGGCGGTAATATGCTGGCGAACTCTGACGGACTTCCGGTGCTGGATACACAGGGCAGACCAATCGTTCTGGGCAGCAACTACGTAATGAGCAATGTTACGGTCAGCAAGGACGGAAGCCTGTGCTATCCCGATGCACAGAACAATCCCCAGCCTATCGGTATTACCATCGGAGTGTTCCAGTTCAACAATCCTAACGGTCTGGAGAGATTGGCAGACAGCCTGTATCAGCAGACTGCGGCCAGCGGGCAGGCAATCAACGAAGCAACCAATAACAACGTGGAAAAGAGCAGTATCATCCAGGGATATCTGGAGAGCTCCAATGTACAGGTTGTGGATGAAATGGTAAATATGATCGTGGCACAGCGTGCTTATGAACTGAATTCCAAGGCAATCACTGCGTCCGACGAGATGCTTCAGCAGGCTAACAACTTACGGAGGTAATGAGAAATTATGGATATTTCCTCTTTATGCGGTAGCTCTGCTCTGGACAGCACGGCATATACGAATGCGGCGAACCAGACAGCTTCTAAATTACAGAATCAATTAAAAGGTGCTGATTACAATAAGGCAACCGACGACGAGCTGATGGATGCCTGTAAGCAGTTCGAGGCATATTTCCTGGAGCAGATGTTCAAGGAAATGATGAAGACCATCCCGGAGAGTGAAGAAACTTCTTCTTCGAATTCCCAGCTTATGGATTACTATAAGGATGAGATGGTACAGCAGATCGCATCGGACTCCACCGAGCAGAACAGTCTGGGACTGGCGCAGACGCTCTATGAACAGATGAAACGTAATTATAATCTTGAGTAGTTATTTCGGGCTGTCATCCCGACAGCCCTGATTTTTTTTCTCTGACCGCCATGACGGTTATCTTTCCGGATCCGGAGAGAACAGCCTTACAACCAATCAAAGATCGGATGATACGAGGAAGGAAAATGGAAAATATTACAGGATTTGTAGATCATATTGTCTTTCAAAATAATGAAAACGGATACACCGTGATGATACTGTCTGTCGAGGGAGAGGAAGTCACCTGTGTCGGTATGTGCAAGGGACTGACCAAGGGAGAAAATATATCCGCGGAAGGCGAGTATATTGATCATCCGGTATATGGGCACCAGTTTAAAATACAGAAGTACGAGACAGTAGCACCTACAGACCGCGTGGGAATGGAGAGATATTTGGGATCCGGTGCTATCCGGGGCATTGGGGAAGCACTGGCGGCCAGGATTGTTAAAAAGTTCGGTGATGATACTTTCCGGATCATTGAGGAAGAACCGGAGAGACTGGCAGAGATAAAAGGAATCAGTGAACGCAAGGCACAGGAGATCGCTGAACAGATGGAAGAAAAAAAGGATCTCCGGGAAGCTCTGGTTTACCTGCAGCAATACGGGATCAGTAACACTCTGGCGGTGAAAATATATAATACATACGGTATGGAAATGTATAGTGTCATGAGAGAGAATCCTTACCGGCTGGCTGAGGATGTCAGCGGCGTGGGCTTTCGTATTGCAGATGAGATCGCCGCGAAGATCGGTATTCACACGGATTCTGACTACCGTATCCGAAGCGGGATCCTGTATACACTGCTGCAGGCAGTGGGGGAAGGGCACTGTTATCTGCCGTTGGAACTGCTGCTTCACAGGGCAGCGGAGCTGCTCGGAGTACAGGAGGAGTATATCAGACCGCAGGTGGATAATCTGATCGTAGAGAGAAAGCTGGTAGCAAAAGGAGAAGCTGTGTTCGCAGCATCGTACTATTATGCTGAACTCAACTGTGCCAATATGCTGAGAAATCTGAATATCTCCATGACAGAAGCGGATAATATGCCTTCCCGGGATGCGGCTATCCACAAGAGACTGGAGCGAATGGCGGAGAATCTGTCCATGGAACTGGATGAATTGCAGTTAAAAGCAGTAGAAGAAAGTATAAAGCACGGCCTGTTTATTTTGTCCGGAGGACCCGGCACAGGTAAGACGACCACGATCAATATGATCATCCGCTATTTTGAATCGGAAGGCATGGACATTTTCCTGGCAGCGCCTACAGGACGGGCAGCCAAGAGAATGACAGAAGCAACCGGATTCGAGGCAAAAACAATTCATCGTCTCCTGGAGTTAAGCAGTGCATTGTCAGAGGATGATACCAGAAAGGCAAATTTTGAGAGAAACCAGGAAAATCCACTGGAAGCGGATGTGGTCATTATTGACGAAATGTCTATGGTAGACATTCAGCTGTTCCAGGCACTCCTGAAAGCGATCCTTCCGGGAACCAGACTGATCCTTGTAGGAGACGTGGATCAGCTTCCCAGCGTAGGACCGGGACAGGTGCTGAGAGATATTATGAACAGTAAAGCGTTTCCGATGGTCACACTGGAGAAAATCTTCCGTCAGGCAGGCCAGAGTGACATCATTGTCAATGCACACCGCATTAACCGGGGAGAACAGATCGCACTTGACAATAAATCCAAAGATTTCTTTATGCTGGAACGAAATGACGTAAATGTCATATATAAACATATGATTCAATTGATTCAGGATATGCTGCCCAGATATGTGGGGGCAACCTCTTTTGATATACAGGTATTGACACCTATGCGTAAGGGAAGCCTGGGATGTGAAACGCTGAATGAGATCCTTCAGAGATATCTTAATCCGGCAGATCCCCGGAAAAAAGAACACGCTTACGGAAACACGATATTCCGCGAGGGCGATAAAGTCATGCAGGTGAAAAACAATTATCAGCTGGAGTGGGAGATCGTCGGAAAATATAACATTCCCATTGATAAAGGAATGGGTGTGTTTAACGGAGATATGGGAAGAGTCAGGGAGATCAATGAGACAATGTCGACATTGCTTGTCGAATTTGACGATGGCAGGAGAGTGAACTATCCGTTTTCCGCGCTGGAAGAACTGGAATTATCTTACGCCATAACGATTCATAAATCGCAGGGAAGTGAGTATCCTGCGGTGATCCTGCCGCTCCTCGGAGGTCCCAGAATGCTGTTCAACCGAAACCTTTTATATACGGGTATCACGAGAGCGAGAAACTGCGTTACCATTTTGGGAAGCGGCGAGACAGTACGCAATATGATCGAAAATGTCAGCGAGAATCGCAGATACACGGCATTGGAACAGAGAATCAGGGAAATCTGCTGTCTGCCCCAAGAGGAATACGTATGATAAATAAAGTGAAAGAAACAATATTGCAGTTGTTGTTTCCGAGGAGATGTCCGGTCTGCGACGGAATCGTCCGGCCTTTTGGAGAAAAGATATGCCTGGAATGCCTGCCGAAGTTGAAGCCCGTGACATCTCCATGGTGTATGCGATGCGGGAAAAAACTGACAGGGGAACGGGAATTCTGCAGGGACTGCATGAACGGAAGACATAAATATGACAGAGCCAGAACTTTATATGAATATCACAGTGTATCGAACTCCATATATCGCTTCAAATATGGCGGTAGACAGGAATACGGGGATTTCTTCGGGGAAGAAATGGGGAGGCTTCTGGGAGATTTTATCCGGGGAGTACAGCCGGATGCCCTGGTCCCGGTGCCGCTGCACCGGAAGAAATTCAAAGCCCGCGGATACAATCAGGCAGCATGCCTGGCAAGGGCTTTGGGGAGCAGCCTGGATGTGCCGGTAGATGAAAAACTGGTAAAACGTGTAAAAAACACAGCGCCGATGAAACTGCTAAATCCTGCGGAACGGCAAAATAATTTGAAAAAGGCTTTTATTATGGGAAGAAATGATGTAAAATTATATGACCGGATTGTTCTGGTCGATGATATTTACACAACAGGTGCGACCCTGGACGAAATCTCAGCACTGTTAAAAGCAAACGGTGTATCCGAAGTATATTGCGTTACTTTGGCCTGTGGGTCGGGATTATGATCAGGAAGGTGTGAGAATACTATGAATATAAGAAATTGCAGAAGATGCGGACATATCTTTAACTACGTGGCAGGACCGTTTCTGTGCCCTCATTGCCGTGAAGAGATGGAAGCAAAATTCCAGGAGGTAAAAGAGTACATTCGCGAGAATCCCGGAGTGGGAATTCAGGATGTGTCGGAGAACTGTGACGTAGAGCCGTCCCAGATCCAGCAGTGGCTGAGAGAAGAGAGACTGGAACTGACAGAAGGCTCCAGCATCATGCTGAGCTGTGAGAAATGCGGAGCACCGATCCGCAGCGGAAGATTCTGCGAGAAGTGCAAATATGACATGGCCATGGATCTGCAGAGTGTACTGCCGAAGAAACAGGCCATGCCCCAGCAGAGCCCCAGAACATCCAGAGACGGAGAGAGAATGCGCTTCCTGTAAGCCTTTATAATCGGAGGAATTATGCTGAACGAAGAAAAAGTCATACTGATGACGCAAATGGCATCTTATGAAGAGAATGAAGGCAAACAGAATATGGCGATCGGACGTTATTTTCGCAGCGACTATATTGCCATACAGGTGCTGAAATCCATATTATGTGCGACGATTGCATTTGCGGTCTGCTTTGCATTGTTTATTTTTTATGATTTTGAGACTTTTATGCAGGATATTTACAAAATAGACCTGATCGGTTTTGCCAAAAATGTTCTGCTGTATTACGGAGTGACGGTAGTGGTCTATGGAGTGATATCCTACCTGATCTGCTCTATTCGTTATGCCAAGGCAAAAAAGAGCCTGAAATGCTATTACAACAATCTGAAGAAGTTGAATTCCATTTACAATGAGTAAACGGCCTACACAGATTGACCTGGAGGAAATATGACTGCTTTACTGGAATTAAGAGAAAATCTGAAGAAGATCTATAGCAGAAACGAAGCTTTTATTCTGCCGGTGATCAAATTTTTACTCAGCTTCATTGTGCTGAGCATCATAAATAGCAGACTGGGCTATATGACAAAACTGGACAATATGGCGATCGTGCTGATCGTATCCCTGATGTGCTCTTTCCTGCCCACCGGATTTATGGTGTTTTTTGCAATGGTGTTTTCGCTGCTTCATATGTATGCGTTATCCCTGGAAACAGCAGCGGTGGGACTGGTAGTTTATCTGCTGCTTTATCTGCTGTTTTTGAGATTTGCGGCAAAGGAAGCACTGGTGGTGGTACTGACACCGATTTTATGTATGCTGAAGCTTCCTTATGTGATGCCTGTAGCCATGGGACTGATAGGAACTCCGGCTTCCGGCGTATCTGTCGGCTGCGGTGTGGTGGTATATTACCTGATTCAGGCAGTGATCAACAATGCGACGACGATTAACTCCATGGGAGCAGAAGAAGCAACCGCCAAACTGCGGCTGCTGATCGACGGAATGTTGGGAAATAAAGCAATGCTGGTGACAATCGCGGCATTTGCCATCACTGTGATCGCAGTATATCTGATCCGCAGAATGAGCATAGATCATTCCTGGACGATCGCTATGATCGCCGGCGTTATGATCGAAGTGCTGATCCTGCTGGTGGGAGATCTCATGTATGATACGAATCTCTCTATCGTCAGTGCGCTTCTCGGTGCCGTAGTTACGATACTTGTATGTAAAGTGATAGAGTTTTTCCGATTCTGCCTGGATTACAGCCGAACGGAAAAAGTACAGTTTGAAGACGACGAATATTATTATTATGTAAAGGCAGTGCCGAAGATGACTGTTGCGGCACCGACAAATACAGTAAAGAAGATTAATACACAGCGGCGCCCGGCCGGTCAGAATGCAAGACCTGCCGGACAGGGGAGCAGATCTGCGGGGCAGACTTCCAGAACTATGGAAGGAACACCCAGAAGCGTGGTGACAGAGCGTACCCCCGCCAGAAACGGAGCACCGTACGGACAGCAGAACGGTTATCGCGGACGGGAAATGTCCGGTGGCAGAAGCGTTACCATCAGCGGTGATCATATGGCCGGACAGGATGACTCCGATGATTATGAAGAATTGTTCTGAAGGGATTAAAGGAAAATGCAGTTAGGGGATAAGCTGGCAGAATATGTTAAAAATTTCAGCAGTTATCGCACAACCATGGATTTCGGCGATGTGACCGAAATCCTGATCATTGCGGTGCTGCTGTATTATGCGTTAGTGTGGATGAAAACGACCCGGGCATGGGTATTGCTCAAGGGTCTGATTGTCATTCTCGTTTTTTTACTGCTGGCTTATTTTTTCCGGATGACGACGATCCTGTGGATGGCACAGAATGTTCTGGGATTTGCGGTGACAGCCCTCATAGTGGTGCTGCAGCCGGAATTGCGAAAAGCGTTGGAGGAACTGGGCAAGAAAAACATTATCAGTTCCGTTCTGCCCTTTGACAACAATCACCGGGTAAATGAAGCGTTTTCCGAAAAGACCATCAATGAGATCACAAAGGCCTGTGTGGAAATGGGTAAAGTGAAAACAGGAGCTCTTATTGTGATCGAGCAGAAAGTTTCGCTACGGGATTATGAGAGAACGGGGATTGATGTGGACGGTATTGTTACCAGTCAGCTCCTGATCAATATTTTTGAACATAATACACCGCTTCACGACGGAGCAGTCATCGTGCGCGGTAACAGAGTCGCCTCCGCGACCTGTTATCTTCCGTTATCCGATAACCTGGGACTGAGTAAAGAACTGGGAACGAGACATCGTGCCGGAGTAGGTATTTCCGAAGTGACGGATTCGCTGACAGTGATCGTATCCGAAGAGACGGGTAAGATCAGTGTGGCATATGAAGGAGAGCTTGAACGCAATCTGGATGCGGATTCTCTTCGTGACAGAATGCATAAGATCCTGAACAATACCGGAGAGGAACACAAAAGCCGCCGAATCTGGAAGGGAAGGAGCCGTGAGAAGAAATGAAAAAATTACTGACACGTAATCTTGGACTGAAGCTTGCTTCTCTGGTGCTGGCCTTTGTATTGTGGTTTCTGGTGGCGCAGATCTATGACCCCAAGGACACAGTGACCTTCAACAATATTCAGGTGAAGCTGATCAATACCGAACTGCTGGATGAAGAAGGAAAAGTATATGAAGTACTGGATAACAGTAATCTGGTAAGGGTGACGGTGACAGGTCCCCAGAGTATTGTAAAATCCGAACTGCGCAGAAGTGATATCGTGGCGGAAGCGGACATGAGCAAGCTGACGGATATCAATACGATCGCGATTACCTATTATTGCGAGAATATCAGCAATGACTCTGTAGAGATCAAGGGAAACCATGATTCTGTACGGCTGAATGTGGAAGATAAGACCAGCAAGTGGATCAAACTGGAGAGCACTACCGTAGGAGAAGTGGCATCCGGTTATATGATCGGCAATGTAACGCTGGATCAGACGAATATCGAAGTCACCGGTCCTAAGTCAGCGATCACGCAGATCGATCACGCCGGTGTGGATATCAATGTGGCGGATTCCACCAGCAGTCTGTCCGCAAACGTGGACATCAAGCTGTATGATGCGGATGACAATGAACTGACACTGGAAACGGTCAAGAAGAATGTAGATTCCGCCCATATGACGGTAGAAGTACTTGCAACGAAGGAAGTACCGGTAGAGATCGAATATATGGGTGTGCCTGAGGACGGTTATATGGCCACCGGAGAAGTGACGAGCAGCATGTCCACAGTCAAGATCGCCGGAACGGCATCCACACTGGTGGGAATATCCGCGATCACGATACCGGAAGAACGTATGAACATCACCGGACAGTCCGGTGATCTGGTAGACATCATCAACCTGAAGGATTATCTGCCTTCCAACGTAAGACTTGCGGATAAGAACTTCGACGGCAAGATCACGGCAACGGTATATATTGAGCCTGTTGACACGAAGGAGTTATCCGTACCGGCAGAAAATATTACCGTCAGCGGAGTGCCGGAGGGTATGGAAGCGGAGATCACCACAGTGGCAGATACCTATGATATCACGGTATCCGGACTGGAGAGAGATGTCAGCGTTTTGCGTGACAATGCTGTAACGGGAGTACTGGACCTGGAAAAATGGATGGAAGACAACGGTGTCGAAGAACTGACACCGGGCAATTACACGATTCCCGTGACCTTTAATCTGTCGGAAAATATTACGATAGAAAATGATGTCAATATCCATATCCGGCTGAAAGAGCAGGAGACAGAATAATTAATAGATAGAATGAGAGGATTTTTATAATGGCTAGAATGTTTGGAACAGATGGCGTACGTGGTATCGCCAATGAGGAACTGACCCCGATGCTTGCAATGCAGCTGGGGCAGGCAGGTGCGTATGTGCTTACTAAGGAAAACGAGCACAAGCCTACCATCATGGTAGGATGCGATACCAGAATATCTGGAGATATGCTTGCAAATGCGTTAATGGCAGGCGCATGCTCCGTAGGCGCGAACTGTATCTATGTCGGTGTGATTCCTACCCCCGCAGTGGCCTATCTGACCAAGAAATACAAAGTGGATGCCGGAGTTGTGATCTCTGCATCCCACAATCCGGTAGAATTCAACGGTATCAAATTCTTTGACGGCAACGGTTATAAGCTGCCCGATGCCCTGGAAGATGAGATCGAAGCACTGATCCGCGGCAATATGCCCGGCATCAAGTTCCCTATCGGTCCCGGCGTAGGCAAGATCAAATACCGTACCGATGCCAGAGAAGAATACATCAATCATGCCATGAGAGCGGTCAATGTAGACCTGACCGGACTGAAGATCGTGGTAGACTGCGCGGAGGGTGCGTCCTTCTATACTTCCGTAGAATGCCTGAAGGAGCTGGGCGGCAGCGTGGTAGCCATCCACAACAATCCGGACGGTACGAATATTAACGCCAACTGCGGCTCGACCCATATGGAGGAACTGCAGGCGAGAGTGGTTTATGAAAAGGCCAATGTCGGTCTGGCATT
>JBNMHS010000007.1:0-57758 GCA_050872885.1 Acetatifactor sp. | reverse complement strand
TGAAAAATTATACACATTTTTTTGAAAAAGGAATAAGTGCCATCTGCCAATGTGGATAACTTGAAAAAAATGAAAGAAAATGTGAAAAGAACGAATTTCCTAAAATAGCAGGCTATAAAATCAATTTACCTTTCGGCGCTGATTGCAGGGGGAGGATATTGCATATATGAGAAAAATGACGTTGGATGTTCATGCAATGGTTCATCCGGCGGAGGTATCGGGGCAAACAGAGAAGACAATAGCGGATTATGTATTGGATTATATGATGGAGGGGCATCAGAACGATCTTGTACCGCGGGAAGATTGGGAGGAGAATCTGCATTATGCCGGAACAAATACAGTGCCAATGTGCTGGCAGTTTTGGCATACTTACAGAATTGAAGATTTGGTGAGCAATATATTGATGGCAAACCAGAATCAGTTGTTTAATGAAGACTGGAAAAAAAGAATGGGTTCCAACATCACGGATACAGGAAATGCGTTGGAGCTGGATGAGGCAGTTGAGTTTGCAAAAGGAATGCATGTAGAGGCATTAAGGGAATACATGATTGCGGTAGGAAAAAATACACGCTGTATTCTGGAAAATTTGTCTTTAGAGCAGATAAAATCAATGGTTCCGGCAACGTGGGTGATGCGAATCTTAGAAGAAGGTGGCGTTACTACAGACTTTCGCTCTGTATGGCTTTTGGTATATTGGGGAAGATTGACGAGAGCCGGAATGATCTTAACGCCTATGACAAGACATCATATGATGCATTTGCCACCTTGCCTGAACAACTTACCGATTTTGGATTAAAGAGATCTTAAGACATAGCTCAATCAGATTTCTGATTGTTTTAAAGGGTTTGGAAGCTAACAATAGATGATTGAATAAGGGAATGCAGAGGCACTCTCAGGTAGAAAACTGAGGGTGTTTTTGTATACAACAAAAATATTCGTGTGTCAAAAATCAAATTGACACATTTGAAATCTGCAACTATAATGGTGTCATAAACCAGAATGGCACAAGAAGGAGGAAAATCCGTGATAAGCACTTTGGCAGAAGCAATGATACGCATTGATGAATTGGAGAGGGAGAATAAAGAACTTAAGGCTGAAATAGAACACCTAAAGACGCGTAATGTAGGAGGACGTAAAAAACATAATGAGTCGTGGAAGGCGTCCTATCAGGAATTCGCAATTAAATATGAAGCAGGTATGACAATTATGGAAATTGTAGAAGAAGGCAAAATCAGCCGAAGAACAGCGTATCGTTATAAGGCATATTTTGATGAAATGATAAATAAAGCCCGTGAATCAGATATGTCGGATAAGGGGCACACTTATGATTGAAAATAGAAACATAAATATTATTGTGGATGCAGATGGAAATAGATTGGTCTTAATTAATGACATTGTATTTAAAGGGAAAAGGAATGTTAATTGGGATGAGGTAAAGATTTATTTAGAACAATATGTAGGGGACTATTATGAAATAGAAGAAACTTCGGAAAAAATTTACATTGGTAATAAACTTCCGGATGAATATACAGGTTCAGAGAGTAAAAAATTATTGTTGGGAGCCAATGCAAAAGCCAAGGCAAATGCTGCGACGGCTATACCGGAACTAATTCAAATTGCAAAGAATCCTTCATATCAGGAAAACAAAAAAGAAAAACATGATAAAGATGCTAAGCATGGATGGTATAGATATGATGTAAGATTTGCGATTCCTGTTTATGAGAACGATGTGTTGATTAGATATAATGTTTTTGGAGCAAGATTACTAATTAATCATGCTGAGAATGGAAATAAATATCTATATGATATTTTGGCAATAAAAAAAGAAACGAGCAAGCCACAACAATAAGTGTGGTGAAAACCCATTTCTTATCTAAAATAGTAGCAAGATGTTGTTTAATTGTCAAGAACTACGAAAAAATAATCGTGAAAAAGGGGTATCAGGATGCAAAATCTTACGTCGAAGGATAAAGAAGGAAGAATTTTGGTGAAAGGTGTATATAAGATTTGTAATATACCGGGGAATTGTAGTCGTAGTGAATGTTATGATGGATGCATCATAGATGTGATGATTAAGCGTTTATATGAATTGGAACATGCTGGAAAAACAAAGGGCAAATCAGAACACCCTAAGCAATAGCGATTTCTATCATAATCTCTCAGATATTTTCATACCTTATGTGAAAATAGCAATCCGTCACAGATGAAAGTGAATTTGAAAAATTTTAAATAAAAAATATGTGTATTGCTATAAAAACATATATTGCATATAATAGAATCAGAAAGGGAGTGATACCATGGCACCATTAGCAGCAGTAGATACAACAGTAAATAATCGCACATATGACTATACGGAGAAAGATGCTTTCGATGCACTCTACCAGGAGTTGGCAAAAGGAGTGCAAAGTATGAAAAATGGTGAGGTATACACCATTGAAGAAGCATGGGAGGAAATCGACAAGATATAGTATATGGATAAACCTAAAAAATATAAAATTGTCTTGTCGAAGGATGCTTTGCAAGATATTAAAAATACGAAGACTTATATATTGCAGACTTTTATGTACAGGGAATATGCGGAAAAATTTTCCAAGAAAATAAAGGCTGCAATTAAAGCGTTAGATCCTTTTGCCGAAGGGTATGAGAAAACAGGATATAATATTGAAGGATTAGAGATTTATTACAAACCCTACAGTACATATTTGATCTTCTTCGTGGTTGAAGGCACAACGGTAACCGTTATCAGGGTGTTGAAGGATAGGATGTATTGGCAGGCAATCCTCAGAAAAATGAATAAAATAACCAGTTAAACGTAATCCTATCATAACCCCTCAGATACTTTCATACACTGTAAAAAAGTATCCTGAGGGGTTTTCCTTTGAAAGACTATATTGAAGAACGGGCTATTGGGATAGCAGGCTATATCATCGACCACAACGCCACGGTGCGGCAGACAGCGAAGGCATTCGGTATCAGTAAAAGCACGGTACATAAGGACGTAACAGAGCGTCTTGTCCAGATCAACCCGGCGCTGGCGAAGCAGGCGAGGAAGGTATTGGATGTCAATAAATCCGAGCGTCACATCCGCGGCGGACTGGCTACCAGAGAGAAGTATCTGCATCAGCATTAGAAGCGGTACAAGAATGACAAGCGGCCCGGGAGATTACTCTTCCGGGCCATTTTTAGAGGGAAATGTTTGTGATTAGCTTATTGGGTAAGAGGAATTCTATGTACCACTCTGCGATAGATTTTCCACAGAATGACAGCAGGAAAACTGACTGCCAGATATAGCGTGGATAAAAGTCCGGTGGCACCGCCGATGATTGCAATGATCATAATTCCGATATTCATAATATTCATTCCTCAACTTTCAGTAAAAATTCGTGAAGAAACTTCACATGGCATATTATAGTAAACAGGGGATTCGCGGTGAATAGTTTTGCCCCACCCTTAACGCTATTTTGTCGGGATATTTACAGAATCTTTGCAGTACATTTACGGAATCTTAACGGTAGGGCTTAATGGCTGGAAACGCTCCCGGCAGTAAGGTTTGCAATCACAGGGAATATCAAGTATAATAGAGAAAATTGAATGTTGTTCCGTCGGAACAATCGTAGAAAACAAAACGGGAGGTAGGAATATGAGTATGACACTGGAACAGGCTAAGGAGAAGCTTGCCAAGTATGGTCAGGAACATGTTCTGAAGTATTACGGGGAACTTACCGCAGAAGAAAAGCAGGGAATTCTGGATCAGATCGAAGCTACGGATATGAGTATCCTGGAGGCTTGTAAGCACAAGGACGATCTGACAAAAAAAGGTGTGATCACGCCGCTTGCTGCAATGCAGTTAGACGAGATCGAGGCAAATCGTGACAGTTTTACCCAGACAGGTATCGAGGCAATAAAGCAGGGGAAAGTAGCAGCCGTTCTTTTGGCAGGAGGCATGGGAACCAGACTGGGTTCCGATAATCCCAAGGGCATGTACAATGTGGGCCTGACCCGTGAACTGTACATCTTTGAGTGTCTCATCAATAACCTGATGGAAGTCGTGCATCAGGCAGACAGCTGGATTCATCTGTTTGTGATGACCAGTGATAAGAACAATGATGCAACGATCGCATTTTTAAAAGAGCATGATTTCTTCGGATATAATGCTGAATATGTTCATTTCTTCAAACAGGAGATGGCAGCGGCAACCGATTATGAAGGCAAAATCTATCTGGAGGAGAAGGGCAAACTCTCCACTTCCCCCAACGGCAACGGCGGTTGGTTTATTTCTATGAAAAATAACGGCATGCTGGATATCGTGCATAACGAAGGCATTGAGTGGCTGAATGTATTTGCGGTCGATAATGTATTGCAGCGTATCGCAGATCCCTGCTTTATCGGTGCAACGATTCAGAAAAAATGCGTTGTTGGTTCCAAGGTGGTCCGCAAGAATGCACCGGATGAGAAAGTGGGCGTCATGTGTCTCGAGGACGGCAGACCTTCCATCGTGGAATACTATGAGTTGACCGATGAACTGATGAATGCGAAGGATGAAAAGGGTGAGCCTGCTTACAACTACGGCGTAATCCTGAACTATCTTTTCAAGGTACAGGATCTGGAGAAGATCATGGAAGAGAAGATGCCTCTGCACATTGTAGAGAAGAAGATTCCTTATCTGGATGAAAACGGAGATCCGGTGAAGCCGGAAAGCCCCAACGGTTATAAGTTCGAAAGCCTGGTGCTGGATATGATCCATCAGATGGACAGCTGTCTGCCCTTCGAAGTCATCAGAAGAAAGGAATTCGCCCCAATCAAGAACAAGACCGGTGTGGATTCTGTGGAGAGCGCCAGAGAGCTGCTTACCGAAAACGGAGTCGTACTGTAAACATTTCGACAGGTTCTTATAACATAAGGTTATTGAGAAACTTACGGAATTACAGTAAGCTGATACCGTAAGAAATAAAGAAGTTGTTTCATCCGTATCCGTTGGATGAGATTAGTTGCATAGCTGTTGCAGTAAACAAAAGGTATTGTATACTGCACGGCGGACAGGAGAGAGTGTATGAGAATTTTGGTAACAGGCGGTGCCGGATTCATCGGCAGTCATACCGTAGTAGAATTACAGCAGGCAGGCTATGATGTCGTAGTATTGGACAATCTCTGCAATGCAAGTGAGAAGGTAATCCCCAGAGTAGAAGCCATCACCGGCAAAAAGGTTCCTTTTTATAAAGCAGATATTCTGGATCGTGAAGCTCTGGAAGAAATCTTCACAAAAGAGAAGATCGATGCAGTGATTCATTTCGCAGGACTGAAGGCAGTCGGTGAATCCGTACAGAAGCCCTGGGAATATTACGAGAACAATATTGCAGGTACTTTGACTCTGGTAGATGTTATGAGAAAACATGGTGTGAAGAGCATCATCTTCTCTTCCAGCGCTACCGTATATGGTAACCCTGCATTCGTTCCTATCACAGAGGAATGCCCCAAGGGACAGTGCACCAACCCTTACGGTTGGACCAAATCCATGCTAGAGCAGATCCTGACCGACATCCAGAAGGCAGATCCCGAATGGAATGTGATCCTGCTTCGTTACTTCAATCCGATCGGAGCACACAAGAGCGGAACCATCGGAGAAAACCCCAATGGTATCCCCAACAATCTGATGCCTTACATCACACAGGTTGCAGTCGGCAAGCTGAAAGAGCTGGGTGTCTTCGGTGATGATTACGATACGCCCGACGGAACCGGTGTACGTGACTATATCCATGTCGTAGATCTGGCAAAGGGTCATGTAAAGGCTCTGAAGAAGATCGAAGAGAATGCGGGACTGAAGATTTACAATCTGGGAACCGGCGTCGGCTACAGTGTTCTGGATATTGTAAAGAACTTTGAAGCAGCTACCGGCGTGAAGATTCCTTATGTGATCAAACCCCGTCGTGCAGGCGACATCGCTACCTGCTATTCCGATGCTTCCCTGGCAGAGAAGGAACTTGGCTGGAAGGCTGAGAACGGCATCAAGGAGATGTGTGAAGATTCCTGGAGATGGCAGAAGAACAATCCGAACGGATATGATGAATAATCTGGCATATATATTCATATGACATATAAAAAAGGCATGACTTTACGGGTCATGTCTTTTTGTAACATAAGATCATTGCATCTGAGAAAACAATCCAGTATAATAGAAAGAGTGCATGAATGACGTGTCGCTGCCCGGAGGGATGGCAGCGGACGGTGACAATAAATGCCTACGTTATGCACAAAAAGAGGAATCACAGGAGGATGAGCATGATTCAGTTAACACAGGGCGGCGCTTACCTGGTAAACGGTACGGATATCGTAGCGGATACCCCGGAAGCAGCCAGTCAGATACAGGCGAAGACCGGCAGGACGGTCTCCAAAGAAGAAGCAGCGAAAAACACCATGGCTTACGGTATTCTGGCGGAGCATAATACCTCCGGCAATATGGATAAGCTGAAGATCCGTTTTGATAAGCTTACCAGCCATGACATTACCTTTGTAGGTATTATCCAGACCGCGAGAGCATCCGGACTGCAGAAGTTCCCCATGCCCTATGTACTGACCAACTGTCATAACTCTCTGTGTGCCGTAGGCGGTACGATCAACGAGGATGACCACATGTTTGGCCTGACTTGTGCGAAAAAATACGGTGGAGTCTATGTACCCCCTCATCAGGCAGTCATCCACCAGTTTGCCAGAGAGATGCTTGCCGGCGGCGGTAAGATGATACTGGGTTCCGATTCCCACACCCGTTACGGTGCTCTGGGTACCATGGCTATGGGCGAGGGCGGACCGGAGCTGGTAAAACAGCTGCTGAACCAGACTTATGATATCAACATGCCCGGCGTGGTAGCCGTATATCTGAAAGGTGCTCCCGTGAAGGGCGTAGGACCTCAGGATGTGGCACTGGCTATTATCGGTGCAGTATTCAAAAACGGCTATGTGAAAAATAAAGTAATGGAATTCGTAGGTCCCGGCGTGGCTTCTTTAAGTGCTGATTTCCGTATCGGCATTGATGTCATGACCACAGAGACCACCTGCCTGTCCTCTATCTGGAAGACAGATGATCAGATCCGTGAGTTCTATGAGATCCACGGACGTACTGAAGATTACAAGGAATTGAATCCCGGACAGGTGGCATACTATGACGGACTCATTGAGGTAGATCTGGACAAGATCCGTCCCATGATCGCTATGCCGTTCCATCCCAGCAATACCTATACCATCGAAGAGCTGAATGCCAACCTGATGGATATTCTGGATGAGACCGAGAAGCGTGCCAAGGTAAGCCTGGACGGCGCCGTGGATTTCACACTGAAAAATAAAGTAAAGAACGGTAAGTTCATTGTAGATCAGGGTATCATCGCAGGGTGTGCCGGCGGCGGATTCGAGAATATCTGTGCGGCAGCGGACATCCTGAAGGGCAGATATATCGGTGCGGATGAATTTACTTTAAGCGTATATCCTGCATCCATGCCGGTATACATGGAACTGATCCGCAACGGCTGTGCCGCTACCATCTTAGAGACCGGTGCGGTCATGAAGACAGCGTTCTGCGGTCCCTGCTTCGGTGCCGGTGATACGCCTGCCAACAATGCCTTCAGTATCCGCCACTCTACCAGAAACTTCCCGAACCGTGAAGGTTCCAAGCTGCAGAACGGTCAGATCGCTTCCGTAGCATTGATGGATGCGCGTTCCATTGCCGCTACCGCAGCCAATAAGGGTGTGCTGACTCCTGCGACAGAGTTTGACGGAGATTTCGGAAAATATAAGTATCACTTTGATAGCAATATTTACAAGAACCGTGTCTTTGATTCCCACGGTGTGGCAGATGAGAGCGTAGAGATTCAGTTCGGTCCGAATATCAAGGACTGGCCGGCTATGGGCGCACTGCCTGAGAACCTGGTATTACAGGTAGTATCCGAGATTCACGATCCGGTTACTACGACCGATGAACTGATTCCTTCCGGTGAGACTTCTTCCTATCGTTCCAATCCTCTGGGACTGGCAGAGTTCACCTTAAGCCGTAAGGATCCGCAGTACGTAGGACGTGCGAAAGAGATCCAGAAGGCAGAGAAAGAGCGTATGAACGGCGGACATCCCTGCGAAGCGGTTCCGGTACTGAAGGATGTCATGGGTGAAGTAAAGCAGAAGTTTGCAGATGCAAGCCGTGAAAATACAGGCTTCGGTTCCACTATCTTCGCAGTGAAGCCCGGTGACGGCTCTGCCCGTGAACAGGCTGCTTCCTGTCAGAAGGTACTGGGCGGCTGGGCAAATATTGCCAACGAATACGCCACCAAGCGTTATCGTTCCAACCTGATCAACTGGGGCATGCTTCCTTTCCTGATAAAACCCGGCGACCTGCCTTTCAAGAACCTGGATTACCTGTTCATCCCCGGCATCAAGAAGGCTGTGGAAGATAAGGCAGAAGAAATCAAGGCGTATGTGGTAACACCCGGAGAGGGCATGAAGGAATTCTCCCTGAAGCTCGGTGAACTGACCGATGAAGAGCGTCAGATTATCCTGAAGGGCTGCCTGATTAATTACAACAGAGTGTAAATATGTAAAAAATTCAGACATCTGGAAGTGTAGCCGTTCTGGAAAGAAAGCAGAACGAGTTAACAAAACAGAACGGTTACAGCAAGATGTTGTAAGGAGATTAACAGATTATGGAATTTAACAAACCGGTATCCAACCCTATGATGGTGGGATCTATCGAATTATTAAAAGCAGAAGACACGCCGGAACACAGACAGATGTTCTTGGACGAACTGCAGAAAGCAAAATTCCTGGCACCGGTAGTGATCGATCCTGTGCCGCAGCCCGATGAAAAGGGACAGGTGAAGATCGCCAGAGATGCCAAGATACAGTTCCCGATGCTGTCCACCGAGGATGGCAGAAAGTTCTTCATGGCTTTCACAGACTGGACAGAACTGAAAAAGTGGAGAGACGAGGAAAATCAGCAGACCTTTGCTATGAATTTTGATGATTATGCAGGAATGCTGCTGCGGAAAGACGCACAGGGTAATATCAGCCCGGCACTGGGATTTGTGATCAATCCTTTCGGCGGCAACATTGTCGTTACCAGAGAAATGGTAGCCGGCATGATTGCAGCAAAGCTGAAAGCAGCCGGCAAACCGGTGCCTCCCGCACCCGGCGCTCCCACCGCACCCACACAGCAGTAAATTCAGACTAAATAAAATGTTCGTTTGCGACGATATAAATAGCAGAGAGGTGACAAGGCCGGTCATTTCTCTGCTATTTTAATTTACAATCGGATAACGACACCACGGATGGTAATCGGACAGGATGTATAGAAAAATCCTGTTTTGTTACCATTTTTTTATTGTAATAGTCTGGTATACGGTATCATGCCGATGGAGAACTGTTACATTTACAGGAAGCGCGCCCTGTATACGGTGAGGTCGGGGAAAGGAGAAAATTACAGATTTGAGAATTGATTCCGCAAACATAGGAATGGATTCCGCCAGAAGTTATCATACTTCTAAGACAAGCGTCAGACGTTTTGAGATAATGGATTATCAGGCAGGTCTGACAGATGTATCCGCGCAGGGGCAGAAGACCGCCGCAGGAGGAGACACAGAACAGAATACAGCACAGAACACAGAAGCAGGAGCGGAAAATACGGCAGAAAATGCGTATCTTGCGACTGCCAGAGAATGGCAGAGCCGTTTTAAGGTATCTTATGCGGGACTGGATATGCGAAGCAGTGCCGGGGAGCAGACCGAAGCTACCATCCGGGAGTATACAGTACGTTACATTTTTGATTTGTTATTCCCTTCCGGAAACCATACGTTGCGTGACTGGATGCAGGAAAACGGATGGAGCAGCGGTGGAACGCAGACGGCGAACATATGGAGTACAGGCAACGGTGCACAGGATAGCAGTCAGTATGTCGATACGAAAAACAACGGAAACACCGAAGGATTGTCCGGAAGTTTACAACAGAATAATTCTATTGGTGTGATAAGGTCATCCGCTGCACGACTGAGAGTACTGAACTACGTGGGAGAATACAGGAGTACGGAGCAGGAAGATACCAGCTTCTCCACCGTGGGAACTGTACGGACTAAGGATGGCAGAGAAATTAATTTTAACGTAAATGTCAATATGAGCCGCAGATGTGAGGAATACTACAGAGAAGAACTGAACGTAGCACAATTTACCTTGTGTGACCCGTTGGTGATTAATCTGGATACTGACGTGACAGAAGTGTCAGATCAGACCTTTTATTTTGATCTGGATGCAGACGGCAAGGAAGAAGAGATTTCTATGCTGAAAGGCAGCGGTTATCTGGCACTGGATAAAAACGGTGATGGCAGGATCAATGACGGAAGCGAGCTGTTCGGAACCGGGAATGGGGACGGATTCGCGGATCTGGCGCAGTACGATGAGGATGGAAACGGCTGGATCGATGAGAACGATTCCATCTGGTCAAAATTAAAAATCTGGTGTAAGGATGAAAATGGAAATGATGTACTGTACAAACTTTCCGACAAGGGTGTCGGTGCTATTTGTCTGCAAAATGTTTCCACAGATTTCACCTTACAGGGAAACCGTAATGCGCAGGACGGCTCCACGAATACCAATGCAACCAACGGAGTGATCCGCAAGACCGGCATTTTCTTATATGAAAACGGAAATGTGGGAACCGTGCAGCATGTGGATATGGCAGCTTATGCCGCTGAAGCCTGAGAATAAATTAGAAATAAATGTAATTATCGTATCGCACGCATCCTGAATAAAACCCTTGAATCGGGCAAGACTATAGGATAAACCAGGGAAAATGGTTTGAGGACGTAATAGCAGGCAGTTGATTCAGGGAACAGGAAGGATGCGGATAAGATATGAGAAGAAATAAAAAGAGCGGTATTAACAAAGAACGTATTATAATGTTAGCCTCTTCGGCCTTTGTTCTGGCAGCGTTGACCATGACAGGGATCTATATGAAGGGGCAGAATGTGGAGTCTAAGGATGATGGTTATACCTTGGACTTCACTGCTTTGGAAAACAATGCAGAGGATAAATTGCAGGAGATCACAGAGAACAGTGAGGAACATCTGCTGAAGGAGGATGAGAATATCCCCGGACTGACGGCAGACAATACGCTGAGGAATGAGATCGCGGGAGCGCCTGTCACAGAGGATGATCTGGACTATATGCCTCAGGAAGTCGGCTCCGGTCACGTGGAGATCCCGGGACTGACGGATCAGGAGACTCTGCTGTCTGCTGCTGAGAAAGAACAGCAGGATTCCGGAAAGCAGAAGGAAGAGACAGAAGAAAAGCAGACAGCGGGCGCAGATGTAGTCGTGGAGAAAACACTGCATTTTGCGGAAAGTGACGGATTGCAGCAGCCGGTGCAGTGTGATGTCCTGATGCATTATTCCATGGATAAGAGTATTTATTTTGCCACCCTGGATCAGTATAAATATAATCCGGCCACTGTTTTTTCAGCGGAAGAGGGGACGGCAGTGACTGCATGTGCCCATGGAAAAGTGAAGTCGGTATTCGAAAATGAGGAAATCGGTAACGCAGTGACACTGGATCTGGGAGATGGCTATGAAGCTACGTACGGACAGTTGAAAGACATCGCAGTAAAGGAAAATTCCTATGTGAATCCCGGAGAAACTATTGGTAGTGTGGCAGCTCCCACAAAGTATTACAGCGCCGAGGGAAGCAACCTGTATTTTGCCCTCACACATGATGGGGAGCCGGTAAACGGGGAGGCATTGTTCCACTGATGTATATCGTAGGCGGCAGGATCCTTACAATGGCGGGCAGAGAGATTCCCGAGGGGATCCTGCAGATCAAAAACGGAAAGATTGCCAGGGTAGGTGCCAAAGGCGAGGTAGAGCTGCGACCGGAAGCAGGTGAGCAGGTAGTGATTGCCAAGAACGCGCTGATCATGCCCGGTATCATTGAGGCACACTGCCATATGGGCATCATGGAAGAGAAAAAGAGTACGGAAGGGGATGACTGTAACGAAACGGTGGATCCCCTGACACCGGCTCTGCGAGCCATTGATGCCATTAATCCCATGGATGCAGCATTTGATGATGCAGTAAGGGCCGGAATTACCGCAGCTATGATCGGACCGGGAAGTTCTAATGTCGTAGGCGGTCAGTTCGCCATGGTGAAGACGAAGGGCCGGCGTATTGATGATCTTGTGATCAAAGCGCCGGCGGCTATGAAAGTAGCTTTCGGAGAGAATCCGAAGGTCAATTATTCCGGACAAAATAAGAGTCCCTGCACCCGGATGGCGATTGCCGCGATGCTGCGCAGAGAACTGTGGGAAAGCAGAGAGTATCTGCATCGCAAGGAGCAGGCACGGGAGAAGGGCGAATATTTTGAAACGGATTTTGAAAAGGAATGTTATCTGCCGGTTCTTCGGGGAGAGATCCCGCTAAAAGCCCACGTTCACCGCGTGGATGATATTTTTACGGCGATCCGCATTGCGAAAGAGTTCGGTGTCCGTATGACGCTGGATCACTGTTCGGAAGGACATCTCGTGGCGGAGGAGCTGGCAAAGGAAGGCTTTCCGGCTATCGTAGGACCGGATCTCACCAGCCGGAATAAGATCGAAGTACAGAATATGTCATTTAAGACCGCAGGAGTGCTGAACCGGGCCGGAGTCCCCATTGCCATCACCACGGATCATCCGGTATCTCAGATCCAGACACTGCCGCTCTGTGCCGGACTGGCTGTGAAAGCCGGGCTTCCCATGGAAGAAGGTTTCCGTGCCATTACTATATATCCCGCCGAAATCTGCGGCGTGGCAGACCGTATTGGCAGCCTGGAAGTGGGGAAAGATGCAGACATTGCCATTTTCGACGGAAATCCTATGGAAATTTTCACGCGAACCCTTTATACTATTATCAGCGGGGAAATCGTGTACCGTAATGTCCCCGGAGAATGACCGGAGGAATATTTTGAGATACAGCAGGAAAAGCGCAGGGATCCTGTCCCTGCTATTACTATTTAACAGCATAGGATTGACTGCCTGCGGACAGACAGCGGTAGAGACAGGCCATGTAAGTATCAGCGTGACCGGTATGGAGAATACACCGGTCATCAATTACACGCTCCCTGTAATGACTCCCAATGTGCTGGTGGATCAGCAGGGTTACGCCGCAGATGGAGTAAAACAGGCTGTGGTAAAGGGCAGACAGCCTGTGGAAAACTTCCGCCTGGTGAACCGTGAGACAGGGGAAACGGTCTATGAAGGTACGATAAAGCAGACCGATTATAATGAGGATCTTGCAGTGTATATCGGAACAGCGGATTTCACGGACTATACCGAGGAAGGTGAGTTCTATCTGGAATGTGATAATGTGGGAAGATCCCTTACTTTTTCTCTGAAAAAAGATCATTATCAGGAGCTGTTCACGACTTTGTGTGCGGATATTCACGACAGATGTCAGAACCGCAGTATTGCTGAGGACGAGATCATTACTCTGCTGGAAGTCTGCGAGTGGTATCCGCAGGTACTTGCGGACGACAATGACAATGAGATTCCGGATCTGCTGGAATACATTGCCGACTGGCTGGAAAAAACGGCTAACAGCACAGATACGCCGGAACCGGAAAATATGTGCTATGTGGCGGTAATGGCAAAATTCAGTTATCTGTATCAGAAGTATGATGTACAGTATGCCACACAGTGCCTGCAGCATGCATCGGCGGTGTATAGCAAACTGGTGGCGACTTCGGGCAGAGATGCGGAGAAATTCATGGCACTGACAGAGCTGTACCGTGCGGCGGGATTACTTACTTACCGCAATCAGATCCTGGAGTACAAAGACTTTTTCGAGGACAATACCAGCTATCTGGAGGAAACGGCTTATCTGTACGGTTCCATGACCTATCTGGCGACCAGGCAGCCGGTGGATGTGGATCTTTGTACCGTATTCATGGAAAGTATCAGGGACCGGGGCGAGGAACTGGCAAAACGATCCCACAATATGATCGATGCCGTCACAAATGTTAACAACGGAACCGATGATCTGTTGAAACGCGCAGAAGAATTGTCCTGCGCCAACTATGTGTTATACAGTTATCAGTATACGGAGATATTGGAAGATTTTCTGCATTATCTGATGGGGTGCAACCGGGATTCGATAAGCTATTATCCGGAAGAGGGAGACGCTGCGGAGTATCTTCTTCTGATAGCCCAGCAGGTCTCCCTCGCCGATAAACATTAGAAAAGTCAGATCAGTTCTTTATTCTTGAAATAAGTTTCAGAGATAATATTCTGTACATAGGTGCCCATGCTCTTGCGGGTCTCCTTGTCCAGGTCTTTTGGATAAATAGGCTTACCGTATTCAATGACTACGGTGGCCTTTTTTATTTTCGGAAAATGATCTTCAAAGATAGCGGCGGAGTTCACGATCGTCATGGGAATGATGGGAACATTTCCTTTTTCCGCAATTTTAAAGCTTCCCTCGTGGAACGGAAGGAAAGTATCCTGTGTCTTATTACGGGTGCCTTCCGGGAAAATGCAGATGGAAATACCGCTTTTTACCTTGTCGATGGCGGCGAGGATCGTCTTAAGTCCTGCCTTGATATCCTGACGGTCCAGGAAGAGACAATGCAGATCCTTCATCCAGATGTTCAGCAGCGGCCATTTCAGCATTTCTTTTTTGGCAATGTAACCGGTAGGTCTGGGAACGCGGACATAGGTCAGCACAACATCGAAAAAGCTGCGGTGATTGCCGACATACAGTACAGCGGTATCGGTGGGAATATTTTCTTCACCGATGGCAATGACCTTTGTACCGGCCAGGCGGATGACCCACCGGAATGCCCAGTTGACGATCGCCAGGGAACTGCGGTCTTTGAGACCGGGATTGAATTTGCCGATGATCCATTCCGCAAGCATAAGCGGTGTGGACAGGATCAGGAATAATACAACAAACAATACGACGAATATAAAACGGATCATAAAAACCTCTTTCTGATTCTTTATTTTGCAATGAAAAGGACACCTAAGGTGCCGGGACCGCAGTGACTGGATACGACACCGCCGGCTCTGGTCTCCAGGATCTCATCAAAGATACCGAGACCCTCCAGATAGGAGCGGACTGCTTCCACGATTTCCCGGTCACAACCGGAATGGGTAATGAAAACTCTGTCGGGAACAGCATTTTTCAGATCCTCTTCCATATCCTTCGTATAAGAGAGGATGACGGAACCGAGTTTTCCGCGGTATTTTTTAGAGGCATCCATGGCACCGTCCACCACGACGATCCGGGGATGAAGCTTTAACATACCGCCTGCCAGAGCTGCCACGGCACTGCATCTGCCGCCCCGGTGGAGATAGGTAAGAGTATCCACGACGAAGCTGGCCCGTACCTTGGGACGGATCGCCTCGATGGATTCAGTGATCTCGGCAGCGCTTTTCCCTTCGGATGCCAGAATGGCCGCCTGAATTACCTGTAAACCGATACCCGTAGACAGGTTCGCGGAGTTGATCACGGTGACTTTATCGGAAGCTTCCAGTTCTTCTGCCGCCAGCCGCATGACGTTGCCGGAGGTAGACATGCTGTCGGAGATCGAGAAGCAGATGAGCTCCCGGCCTTCGTCCACGAAGGGTTTCATAATCTCCATGGCCTCAGTCAGAGAAGGCGCTGAGGTCTTGGGAGTGGTTTTGTTTTCATCGGACCAACGGAAGATTTCTTCCGGAGTGATATCCACACCGTCGCGATATTCGTCCTCACCCAGCAGAATATGCAGGGGCAGGATCGTGATGTCATACTTTTCTACCAATTCCTTTGACAGGTCGCAGGTGCTGTCAGAGATGATCTTAACTGTCTGTGCCATAGAATATACCTTCCTTCTTATTGGTTATTCCCCTTTGGTGAT
Organism: Acetatifactor sp.; assembly: GCA_050872885.1. GTDB lineage: Bacteria > Bacillota > Clostridia > Lachnospirales > Lachnospiraceae > Acetatifactor. The sequence goes on along the minus strand of JBNMHS010000007.1, from coordinate 41,867 downwards.
CTGTCTTGCAACATAGACACCGCTGGCGGATGCATGGGACAGGGAATGAGTCACACCGCTGCCGTCACCGATGATGTACAGCCCTTTGTGACAGCTTTCCAGATGTTCATCCAGTTCCACTTCCATATTATAGAATTTGACTTCGACACCATAGAGCAGAGTGTCGTCATTGGCCGTGCCGGGGGCAATCTTGTCCAGGGCGTAGATCATTTCGATGATGCCGTCCAGGATACGCTTGGGCAGTACCAGACTTAAATCTCCGGGGGTCGCGGACAGGGTGGGTTCCACCATGCCCTCGGCGATACGCTTGGCATTGCTGCGGCGTCCTCTTACCAGATCGCCGAAACGCTGTACAATGACACCGCCGCCCAGCATATTGGAGAGACGGGCAATGCTTTCGCCATAGCCGTTGCTGTCCTTGAAAGGCTCAGAGAAATGCTTGGCTACCAACAGGGCAAAGTTGGTGTTCTCGGTCTGCTTGTCGGCACCCTCATAGCTATGACCGTTTACGGTGACGATACCGTTGGTGTTTTCATTTACGACGATACCGTGAGGATTCATACAGAAGGTACGTACGGAACCTTCGAATTTCTCGGTACGGTAGACGATCTTACTCTCGTATAGTTCATCGGTCAGATGGGAGAAGATAACAGCGGGAAGTTCTACCCTGACACCGATATCCACACGGTTGGACTTGGTATTGATATCCAGGTCCTTACAGATCTGCTCCATCCATTTACTGCCGCTGCGGCCTACGGAGATAATGCATTTATCGCAGTCGTAGGATTCGTTCTCACAGCAGATACGGTAGCCGTCGCCTATGGCTTCCACGGTTTTCACCGGAGTATCAAAATAGAAAGTTACTTTATCTTTTAATTCCGCGTACAGGTTCTCCAGTACGATGAAGTTGATATCCGTACCCAGGTGGCGTACGGAAGCATCTAAGAGGTTCAGCTTGTTCTGCATACAGATTTTTTTGAAAGAAGTGCCTGCGGTGGAGTACAGTTTTGTTCCCTCGCCGCCGAATTTCATATTGATGTCATCCACATACTTCATAAGGTCGATGGCCTGACTCTTGCCGATATACTCGTAGAGGGTGCCGCCGAAAGCATTGGTGATATTGTATTTTCCGTCGGAAAAAGCGCCGGCGCCGCCGAAACCGCTCATGATGGAACAGCTTTTACAATTAATGCAGCTCTTGATCTTGTCGCCGTCGATGGGACAATGGCGCTTCTCCAGAGCATGACCGGACTCAAAGACAGCGATCTTCAGGCCGGGATTCTGCTGTACCAGCTCGTAAGCGGAGAAGATACCGCCGGGACCGGCACCGATAATGATTACGTCATATTTCATAGGATAAGATTCCTTTCTCTGTGTTCTCATGTACTCATTTGCGGGACGTGATCCGGCTGTGTGAAAACCGAAAACATCCAAGCTATAGTATACCATATTTTTAGGTAAAAAGGGGAATAGAAATATAGCAAAATATGTGATAAAATCGTAAGTTATAACAGTTCTTCCGCGGGTGTGGGGAAGGGACGGAGAAGAAACAGAGATCGGAAAGAGAAATACAGGTAATAAAATCATGGAAACAACACAGAAGAAAAACAAATATGAAATAGACATGTGCAACGGTACCATCATGGATAAGCTGATATCTTTTGCACTTCCCCTGATGGTGTCCAGTATTTTGCAGCTGCTGTTCAATGCGGTGGATATTATTGTGGTGGGACGATTTACCGGAAGTCAGGCACTGGCAGCGGTGGGTTCCACCACGGCACTGATCAATATGTTCGTGAATCTCTTTATCGGAGTTTCGCTGGGAGCCAATGTCCTGTCGGCCAGATTTTACGCTGCCGGTAAGGAGCGGGAGATGAGTGAGACCGTACATACGGCCATGACTTTTGCGCTGATCAGCGGGATCGTTATGGTATTTGTTGGGCTGTTCTGCACCAGAGAGGCATTGGAGCTGATGGATACTCCGGCAGATGTTATTGACCAGGCGGCATTATATATGAAAATTTATTTCTGCGGCATGCCCTTTTTCATGTTGTACAATTATGGGGCTGCCATTCTGCGGGCTGTGGGAGATACGAAGCGGCCGTTATTGTTCCTGATTATTTCCGGGGCTGTCAATGCGGGACTGAATCTGGTACTGGTTATCGTATTTTCCCTGGGAGTGGCAGGTGTGGCCATTGCCACGGTGTTTGCACAGATCATTTCCTGTGTGCTGGTATTATGGTGCCTGTTCCACACGGACAGCTGTTACCGGCTGCGGATCTTGGGACTTGGAATGAAATGGGAATACCTGCTGCAGATCTTTCAGGTGGGGGTTCCTGCGGGGATACAGAGTGTGGTGATCAATTTTTCTAATGTGCTGCTGCAGTCCTCGGTGAATTCCTTCGGATCCATCGCCATGGCCGGATATACGGCGGCCAATAATATCTTCGGATTTCTGTTCGTATCGGTAAATTCCATCACGCAGGCGTGCATGAGCTTTACCAGCCAGAACTACGGTGCCGGGAAGAAAAAGCGAATGGACAGGGTTCTGATCGACTGTATGATTCTGTCAGTGATCGTGGCGGTGACATTAGGAGGCAGTGCCAATCTCTTCGGACCGCAGCTGCTCCACATCTATACAACGGATGCGGACGTTATTGCCTGCGGAACGGAGATTCTGCTATATACGACACTGACTTATTTCTTATGCGGTATCATGGATCTGATCCCGGGGGCTTTGCGGGGGATGGGACATTCGGCGGTGCCTATGATATTGTCTATCATCGGAACGGTAGGAACGAGAATTTTCTGGATCTATGGGGTATTCCCGAATCATCGTTCGCTGATGGTATTGTTTTTATCCTATCCGGCCTCCTGGCTGGTAACGATACTGCTGCAGGCGGTATGCTTCTGCTTTGTCAGAAAAAAAGTACACAGCACCATGCCGCAGAATCAGGAATAAGCGGAAAAATATACGAAAAACAGAGGAAAATCATGTTAGCAAGATTAAAGAAAAAATATATCGGAGACCGGGATTTTTATCAGAAGTATCTGTTACTGGCGATTCCCATGATCCTGCAGAATGCCATTACGAATCTGGTAAGTTTTCTGGATAATATCATGGTGGGACAGCTGGGGACGGAGCAGATGTCAGGCGTTGCCATCGTTAACCAGTTGATTTTTGTATACAATCTGGCAATCTTCGGTGCCGTATCTGCCGCCGGCATTTTCGGTGCCCAGTATTTTGGCAAGGGGAACCATAAGGGACATATGTATTCCTTCCGGTTTAAACTGTATGCGACTTTGCTGGTGACCGGTGGGGCAATCTTACTGTTTCTGACGAAGGGTTCTGCGCTGATCTCTCTGTATCTGACAGACACAGTGGGGAACGGAGCTACGGATGTGGCGTTGCGGTATGGCATGGAATATCTGGCAATCATGATGGTGGGGCTGATTCCTTTTGCTGTGAACCAGTCCTATGCTACGAATATCAAGGAGACAGGGCAGACCTTTATCCCGATGCTGGCCAGCTTTGTAGCGGTGGGAACCAATGCGGTCCTGGACTATCTGCTGATCTTCGGCATCGGTCCCCTGCCGGAGATGGGAGTACAGGGAGCGGCGCTCGCTACTGTGATCGCCCGTTATATTGAGGCATTGATCGTTGTGATCTGGGCACACACCCATCGGGCGAAGAACCGATATCTGGAAGGCGCGTACACCGGATTCGGTATTCCGTTTGCGGAACTGAAGGCAATCCTGATCAAAGGCTTCCCTCTGATGCTCAATGAGGTACTGTGGGCCGCGGGCATGACAACGGTGACCCAGTGCTATTCCGTCAGAGGTCTGGATGTGGTGGCGGGACTGAATATTGCTTCCACCATCACGAACCTGTTCAATATTGTTTATCTCCAGCTGGGTTCCTGCATCAGTATTGTGGTCGGACAGTATCTGGGAGCCGGCAAACTGGAAGAGGCCAAGGATGCGGACAACAAGATGATCGTATTCAGCGTCTTCTGCTGCATCATCATGGCGGTATTAATGTTTGTGGTAGGAGGATTTTTCCCCGGTATTTACAATACCTCTGAGGAGATCAAGGCACTGGCCACGAGCTTTATTGCGGTATCGGCCATCATTATGCCGTTCTGCTCCTTTAGCCATGCTTCCTATTTCACCCTGCGTTCCGGCGGCAAGACAGTGGTTACCTTTCTGTTTGACTCAGTGTTTACCTGGGTCGTGGTAGTACCTGCGGCGTATCTGCTGGCACATTTCACCGGACTTGGGATCGTGAGTATTTATTTTCTGGTGCAGGGCACGGAGATGATCAAGGTGCTCATCGGTTATTGCATGGTAAAAAGTAATGTCTGGGTAGTACAGATGGTATAATCAGTGAATGGTCTTCTGCAGATACCGGAGCATGGTCTGGGACACTACCGAATTGGTGGTTTTGGAGAAAGCCAGTCCGAGGGTACGATGGCATGAAGGAGACAGCGGTCTTGAGACGACGCCCCGGGCGAAGGCTTTTAAGACCAGCTCCTGGGAGATGGTTACACCGAGACCGTTCCTGACGAAGGACATAATGAGAGTGTCGTCCCGGAAGCTGTAAGAGATCTTCGGGCGGACAGGACATTTGGTCAGAAGGTGCTGAATGTCGTTGTCACACCCCGGAGTCTCGATGATCAGAGGGTATTCGAAGAGCTCAGGCAGAGTGACACAGCTTTTGGAAGAAAGGGGATGCCCCTCGGGGAAAACAGCACACAGGGGATCGTTCAGCAGTGGATAAAAGGTCAGATCATCTGCCACGATGGAGGATAAAAAACCGCAATCTACCTGACCGTGAATGATCCAGTCCCGGATTTCATCGTAATTGCCGTCAAAGATCTCTACATCCACCTTCGGATAATTTTCCCGGAAAAAATGAACCACATCCGGCATCCACAGGGCGGTGATGCTGGAAAAACTGCCGACCCGCAGTTTCCCTTCAACCTTATTGTTGATATTGAAAGCTGCCTGGCGCAGTTTGTCTTTCTGATTGACCATTTCCTGAATATACGGGATCAGCCGTGCGCCGTTGTCGGTGAGACTGACACCCCGTTTCACCCGGGCGAAAAGCTGTACACCCAGTTCTTCTTCCAGTCCGGCCATCATCTGGCTGATGCCTGACTGGGTATAATTCAGTGCTTCCGCCGCTTTGGAGAAGCTCCCTGTCTCACATACTTTTAAGAATATCTCGTAACGATCCTTTTGTTCTTTCATTCCGCACTCCGTCAAAATAGTTGGACATCCCGAAAATGTGTCTTGTTTTTCAGAATGTCCAAGCTTTGATTCATCAATATTTACAACATTACAAAAGCTTATAGATATCAGTAGAAACATTTGGTTTACTGATAGTATAACATATGCTGTCCGAATGCCACAAGCAGTTTAAGAGTGCGGATTATTCCGACAATTCAACATTATTTAAGAGACAAGGTTTTGGAAAAGTATCAATAAGGATTGATCGGAAGTTTGTAAATGCATAATCCCTCATCATCTGCCAATAATTCGGCATTTTCCACCAGTTTGGTATTGACGTCGGAATTTGTGGCAATATATCCTTCAGAACACTTATCCCAGATGATATATTCGGGAACTTTATCAGGATATATACTCCAGTAACGGAATAACCTATCGTCAATTGTAGGCGTACTGATAGTTGAATAATTGCAGACATCATAGTCCTCTTGAAGATACATGATGGTCTTGTGGCTGACAATTAAGACTTTGCTGCCTCTTGGTATATACTCGTCCAGTAATCTTCCACGGATATTATAGTCATAACCATCAGAATAGCGGCCGTAAATACCGGCCATGGGACCAGACTCAGCTTTCTGTCGTGTGACAAAGATGGTATCGTGACCGTAAATATTGTAAAGCATAAATGCTTTATGAATGATTACAATTCCCAATAAAAAGAAAAGAACAGTACGCCAAAAGTTACAGCAGGTAACACGTTCATTCTCTAAATAACATAAGGAAGCAAGCATTCCAATCCCCATATATCCGAAAGATTCATAAAGGGGAGTATTGCTGACTATTACAGCAGCAAGTAATAGAAAGAAAGATGCAATACTTCCGAACCAGTAAATGGCCGTATGCATATTAGTTTTTTGGTTTTTTTCCGATTTGCCCGATGTTAAATATTTGTAAATTCCGTACAGCGGAAGCAGAAAATATAAAATACCGGGGTATGCAAGGTGTTTCTGCAAGGAATACCAGATATATCCTTGTTCAACGGATAATGTAATGATTAATATAAGAAAAAGACTGTATTTTTTGTGAAGTAACGCTTTCAAAATATAATAGATAATTAATGCAAAAGCCAAGGCAACCAGAAAATAGGGAAAAACTTCGAAAGCCAGTAAAAAATAAGCTTTTATTTTCTCAAAGATAGTGACATCATGAGAGCCATCTGCTGACATTTGCAATAATCCATAGATAAAATCACTAAATGACATGTGATTCAGAAAATAAGACAGCCAGCACACAGCACAAATACCACAGGTGCCTAAATAGTATAAAATATTCTTAAAACGGTTAACAGAGCGAGACAACAGAAATAATCCAATGCACCAGGGGATTACAATGATGATGCATGATGGATAAGAAAGTACAAGTAAAGCGGAATTAATACCGGCTGCAATAAGAAAAAAGGCAGAGCGTTTTGAACGGAAATTCTGTTCTGCCATATAAAATTCCAAAAAGCATAAAAAAGAAAGAGTACTAAACCAAAGAAGCATATTGGAAAAATCCGGAACTGTACTGTTCTTGGGAATTAGATTATAATAAAATATCGCAGTGACGAAGGCTGTTTCACGAGAAAACATTTTGCAAAAAGTACGAAAAAGGAAAATACTTATCGTAAATTGCGTAAAAACACCCGTGAAACGTAAAAAAATAACAGCATAGTTCAATGAGTGGAAAATATGTACATAAATCCATAAAAAAGCTGCAGAAAAGAAAGCAGAAGTCTGATGAGGCTCCCACATTTCTAAAAACATTCTGTCTCCCCTTATCATACGGTAGGCCATTGATACGGCATATTGTTCGTCGATATCGAAACCGAAAAATATGATTTTTACGGTTGCTGCCATTGATGCGGCGATTAATAAATATTTCCACGCATTATGCCATAATTTATTAAAAAACGTTGAGTTGGTTATTGCTGTATGATTACTGCTCATATTTTAATCATTCTCCATATAGTTATCCCTTTTTCGTCAAAGGACGTTTACTTTGCATACACTAAGGCACTGTTTAAGATATTTTTACTTTCAGCCCACTGCAACTTGTAGTTGTTTTCTGACAGAAAATTATCTATCATATCATCGAAGTGTCCCGATTGTACCACAATGACCGGAGGCTGAATCTCTGCTAATTGTGAAAAATATTCTTCCATAATTTCAGGTCTTACATCACCTATAGGATATTGATAAGAATATCTTGTAGCGTGTTTTCTGTTGCTTAGTACATATATTATATCCCAGTTTCCGTAAACGGAGATGCAGTCATCTTCAGTGGTATTATTTTCAACATATTCTGCAACAGTTCCGGCAGTCATTGATATTTTACCTCTATTTCTGGAATCGTATGCATATGTAAGATTTTGAACGGCATATTCCCAGTCTGGCAAAATCACCGTTATGAGAAGATATAATACCACCAGCATAGACAAAACAGATCTTACTTCATTTAATTTAATCGCATTTATCTGACCGAATATACCGGAGAGCGGGTAAGCAATAAGAGGTATCAATACCATTGCATAATGCTTGTATGGATCGCCGGAAAAGCTGATGGAGAACAAGGTAACAAGCAGGCAAAGCATATGTGAAACATTTATCCACTTATCTCCCTTTTTAAGAAGATATATTTGTGCAAAAAAAGTAATATAAAAAATAGTATGATTAAAATAAGAAAAAAATCCATGCCACATATCGCTAAAAGAGGCGTTAGTGGAATACTCAAAGTTGAAAACAATATATGCATCCCAAAAATAGGAGAAATCTTTTTTTATTATTAGCCATAACATGATTGGAACGATTACCAATATGCTGCCCAGACTAAAATAAAGAACAAATGACTTTAAATGTTGCCAGTCTTTATTTAAACATACTTTTATTAAGATCGTCAGACACATTACAATCCATACAGGAATCATATTGGGTCTCAGCAGAAGGGTTCCGGCAAATGTTGCACCGCAGATGATCAGCCGTAATCGAGTTACATGGTGATTTTTCAGATAATCTAAAAAGATAAACAGACTGATCGCAATAAAACACATTGCATATTCTTCTACGAGATTTCCTCCCTCGAAAAACGGATAAAGAAAAGTCAGGGAAACAGTTGCTGTTATAATGGCCTCGATGTGGTTACATGTTAATTTGGCAATTTTATACAGCATAAATACTGTTATTACCATAAAAACAAATTCGACAATCCAGACCCCACGGTAAGAAGAAAACTGATCTCCTAAAAAATTAATAAGATATAAAAGAGGTCCCTTATGATCAAATGTGTCTCTGTAAGGCAGGTATCCTTTGCTCATCATCATTGAAACAGTTTTAAATACACTGGAATCTGTTCCTGTATCATAGCTGTTCCAGGGATGTAGAGGACTCGATAATAAAAATATGAATGATATTATTACACAAAAAATAATTACGGATATATTTCTGATTTTACTTTTCATTTATTTTTCCTTCGACATATCTCGTTTGAGAGCATAGAAATCCCATAAAGCCTGCCAACCGGTTTTAATTATCCGGGGGATATTTATAGAATTTGTTCCGGATGTTCTGGGGTTAAATGTGATTTCTTTAAAACAGTAGTTTTCATTGTAATATACATAATATGCTGCCATCATAATGTTAGGAAGATTATAATCATTAGGCAATTTATATAAATATTTTTTTAAAGTATTGCATTTCATCAGGCGGAAAGGTGCATTTGCATCCGGTATTTTTACACCGAAGTAGAGTCGTAATAACAGGCAGACTACTTTTTCGACAAAGGCTCTGCTCTTTCCGTCGCCTCTGATAATGCGATTCCCGAAAATACCGTCATATAAATGTCTTTGCTGCCAAAACTCTTCAAATTCATCAGGATTTGTCTGGTTGTCAGAATCTGTCTGAAAAACATAATCAATTCCCTGTTTAATAGCATAATCGTACAATGCAATCAACTTGGGACCATGATATTGGCTGGTGGTTTCCAAAATTTCCAGTTTAGGATAATGAGAGCATAATTGCTGTAATAATTCGTGTGTCCCGTCGGTACTTCCGTAATCTGCAATAATAAGCCTGGAATCATCGGATTTACCGTTTAAAACAGGATACCAACTTTCAACAGTTTTTTTAATATTGCCGACTTCATTATAGGCGGGCATTACAATATATAGTGAATCAGCCACTTTTCCCCTCCGTATATTTTTGAGATTGTTTTATTGCGTTATGTTGATATTTTTATAATTATATCATCGCACATGTAGTATCTCAACCCAAAATAGTTTTTTGAGGCAAATATAGCGTTAAAAAAATTCTCTCCGGAGATACTTTCTTCAACCGCAGTATCATGGAGAGAATTTTTATATAGTCTCATTTGGGAATTGCTTAAAGGTATCAACATTATTTAACTTCCTGTTTATGCCACGTATAAATACATAAATATGAAATGGCAGACGCTTCCGCCCATGACGAAGAGGTGGAACACTTCGTGGGAACCGAAGAATTTATGCTTTGCATTGAAGAGCGGAAGTTTCAGGGCATAGATGATACCACCAACGGTATAAATGATGCCGCCGGCCAGCAGCCAGAGGAACGCAGGCAGAGACAAAGTCTTCAGCAGCGGTCCGAATACCAGGACACATACCCAGCCCATGGCAATATAGATCACAGAAGAAAACCACTTGGGACAAGTGATCCAGCAGGCTTTTACGATCATGCCCAGAGCAGCGATACCCCATACCAGTGCAAGCAAGGTATATCCCAGCTTACCGCCCAATACGATGAGACATACCGGGGTGTAGGAACCGGCGATCAATACAAAGATCATCATATGATCCAGTTTACGGAAGACACGGAGACTTCTCCCGGTGAGGTCTACGGAATGATAAGTCGCGCTGGCACCATACAGCAGGATCATGCTGCCCATGAAAATGGCCATAGCCAGAAAATTCTCCTGACCGGACTGCACACCGGCCTTTATTAACAGGGGTACAGCTGCGAATACTGCCATCATCATGGCAATAAAATGGGTAATAGCGCTTCCCGGTTCTCTTATGGTAATCTGCATAATAACTCCTCCTTTTCCTGCCGGCAATCTGCCGGTGCAATCATATGATGTAATAAAAAGCTATTCAAAATCAGTATTCACAATTCCAAAAACACGATACGTGCTTTCTGAAACTTTTACACATAGTTTTTAAAACTACATCCGACAAAGCAAATATTACCGCAGAAAAATAAAAAAGTCAATAGCAGAAAAATCAGTCCTCCTCAATAATCTGTATTTCCAGATAGTCGAAATCAATTGCCTCCACAAAGCTGTCCTGGGTAAAGCGGGTCTTGTTATGACGTTTAAAGTCCGCAACATTCATGTCCAGCCAGATGGGAACCCCGAGGTCGAACCGGTGGCAGACTTCATCCAGAGAGTGAAAAACCTTATGCGTACGGGTATCATTACTGCCATCTTCAATGCAGGTGTCTTTCAGCATATGATTATTTTTAAAAATTTTGGCCCACATACGGAACATAGAAAATCTCCTTACGCAAATAAATAAGACTGAAATAATTGATCTCAGTAAATTATAATAGGAAGTAGTTTGACCTGCAAGCGGAATACAATAGAAAATAACGATTCATATATAAAACTGCCCAATCAATCTTAAAAAATAATAAAGGTTTTGTTAAAATTATACATTTTTGAAGGGAGGTATGCTATAATTATCATAAATACATGATACGAAAGCAGAATTTCCGTAACGAAATAACGTCTGCGGAAGTAAGAAATATAACAAAACGGTCACAGGCTCATTTGTGACAGACGAGAATGAGAGGTAATATGGAGTTTAAGGTAGAAAACGGGGACGGAATCGACACTTGGAAGGAGGTTACACTGGTATACAGTGCGGCGCTGCGTCAGATGGAGACGAAGATGCAGATATTGAATGACGAATTTCAGCATGTACACCAGTACAATCCCATTGAACACATCAAGGCGCGTATCAAGACTCCGGAAAGCATTGTCAAGAAGTTGAAGCGTTACGGTCAGGAATCCACCATAGACAATATGGTAAAATACATAAATGATATTGCGGGAATCCGCATCATTTGTTCTTTCACATCCGATATTTACCGTATTGCGGATATGATCCGGGATCAGAAGGATATTCAGGTGATCGCGGTGAAAGATTATATTACATATCCTAAGGCCAGCGGTTACAAAAGCTATCATATGATCGTCAGTATTCCGGTCTACCTGTCCGACCGCACGGTGGACACGAAGGTGGAGATACAGATCCGTACGGTAGCCATGGACTTCTGGGCAAGTCTGGAGCATAAGATACATTACAAATTCGAAGGGGATGCACCGGAGAATATTAAGAATGAACTGGTAGAGTGTGCCAGAATGGTATCGGATCTGGATGCCAGAATGCTCTCGCTGAATGAAGAGATCCTGGCGATCAGCAAAAAACGGGAAGAAGAAAATAATAAAAAGCCGACTGCATAAAACTGAATAACCAAGTACCTCCTAAGCGGTTCCGGGAATGACCGGAGACTGCTTAGGAGGTATTTTTTGTTACGTGTTATTGACAAATCGGAAAAACCACAATATAATTACCAAAGATAATTACCATTGGTAATCAACAGGAGCAAAACATGAAAATACAGACCATAAAAGCAATGATGGATGCCTGCTATCAGGCAAAGCGGATCCGGGAAATGCTTCCGCCGCTGCCCACGGGGGTGACGCCTTCCTATATTCATTTCCTTGATGTGGTAGAGATCATGGAAAAACAGGGAATTTCCGTGAAAATCTCGGATATTAGTGACTATTTGCATATCCCCAGACCGGGGGTGACCCGGACGGTGCGGGAGATGGAAGAGAAGGGATATCTCCGGAAGCGGGTTGCAGCGGAAGACGGCAGAGTAACCTATATTTCCATCACGGAGAAAGGCAGGGCATTGTCTAAAAAGTACAATGACGATGTGTTTGACAGTCTGGCAGATCCGCTGGATGTGATATCGGAAGAAGATGCGGAGAACATGATACATACGATAGAGACCTTTTATCAGGTTATGTGCGAGAGGAGAGATCATTTTGAAAAATTCTGAAAATGACATGATGGATTTTACCCGGGGAAGTATTTTGAAGAAACTGCTTCGATTTATGGTTCCCATTTTAGGAGCGTTGATATTACAGGCAGCATACGGTGCGGTAGATTTACTGGTTGTGGGACGTTTCGGTACCACATCGGGACTTTCCGGAGTCTCCACAGGCAGCCAGGTACTGAACCTGGTGACCTTTGTGGTGACACAGCTGGCGATGGGTATTACGGTGCTGATCGCCCGTTATCTCGGAGAAAAGAAACAGGATCAGATCGGCAGCATCATCGGTGGTGCAACGGTGGTATTTGCCGGGATCGCGGTGGTATTGTTCGTGATCATGGTCTGTTTTGCAAGACCGATCGCAGTGCTGGTACAGGCACCGGAAGAGGCTGTGGCTCTGACGGCGTCCTATGTGCGGATCTGCGGTGCCGGTATTTTCTTTATCGTGGCTTATAATGTCTTGTCCGCAATCTTCCGCGGACTGGGAGACAGTAAATCACCGTTACTGTTCGTACTTGTAGCGTGTGTCGTTAACATTGTGGGAGATATGATCCTTGTTGCGGGATTTCGTATGGATGCCGCCGGTGCGGCACTGGCTACCGTATTTGCGCAGGCATTGAGTGTTGTTTTTGCCATTGTACGGCTGGTGAAAAAAGGATTGCCGTTTACCATTACTCGGCAGGACTTTTGCTGGAATTTCCAATGCGGCAAATTCCTGCGGATCGGTCTGCCGTTAGCCTTGCAGGAATGCCTGACCCAGGGCTCTTTTCTGGCGTTGTGCGCTTTTGTTAACCGTCTGGGACTGGAGGCTTCCTCCGGGTACGGTGTAGCCTGCAAGATCGTCAACTTTGCGATGCTGATACCCAGTGCACTGATGCAGTCTACCGCTTCTTTTGTGTCACAGAATGTGGGTGCCGGAGACCAGAAGCGTGCGAAGAAGACCATGTTTACCGGTATTGGTATCGGTCTGTTTGTTGGCTGCTTTGCTTTCTCGTTAGTATTTTTCAAAGGGGATCTGCTGGCGGGAGTATTTTCTACCAATACAGCTGTAGTGCAGCGAGGGTATGAGTACCTGAAGGGATTTGCACTGGAGACACTGGTGACTGCGGTGCTGTTCAGTATGATGGGTTATTTTAACGGTAACGGCAAGACTGTGTGGGTCATGATCCAGGGACTGGTTCAGACACTTCTCGTCCGTCTTCCGTTTGCTTATTACATGAGTATCCAGCCCAATGCCAACCTTACGAAGATCGGACTGGCCGCACCTGTTTCCACAACGGTGGGAATTGTACTGAATATAATATTTTTCCTCTACATGGAGCATGCCGCAAAACAGCAAAACAGGGTAAAGAAAAGTAATGTTGTAACAGACTGTTTCTCGGTAAAGCATTAACCGGAAGGAATAACACTATGGCAAAAGAACGGGATCTTACTGCCGGCAGTATCACAGCCGGTCTTTGGGCGTTTGCCCTGCCCCTGATGTTGGGGAATGTGATGCAGCAATTTTATAATCTGGTGGGTATCTGGGTGGCGATTCCCGTCGGCTGGTTCCTGGCAGATGCAGTGGGAATTTTGTATTATATAAAAAAAGAGAAGACGTATTAAACGTCTTCCCGTGAATTATCTGCAACTGATTTCATTTTCCGCTTGGCTTCATACATCTTGGCATCGGCTTCCCTGACGACATCGTCCATGGATCGCAGCATATTATGAGCCAGCACGGAATATCCCATGGCTACCGTAATGGGGTGCGTCGTACCGTCAGGTAGTGACAGGCTTCCCAGAGCTTTTTCAAACTGCTTCTGCAATGCAAGGAACTCCTTTTCGGAATCCGAAACTGTTGACAGAAATACGAATTCATCTCCGCCGATGCGGTAACATTTTCCGAGAGGACCGAGGTTCTCCCGCAGGGCATCGGCTACCCGGCGGATCATTTCATCACCGTTCTGATGCCCATAGGTATCGTTGACAAACTTCAGATTATTTACATCATACAGTGCCAGCAAAACGTGGAAACCGTGGGATTCTTCCAACTTCTTCAGCTCTTCCATATAGGAAGTACGGTTCAGCAGATCGGTCAGCCCGTCGTGATAAGCCAGACGGCTGAGCAGCTGTGTCCGGACTCCTTCCTGATAATTTTCAAGCAGCCGCAAAGTGACCTGGATAGCTTCCATCATAAGGAACAGGAGAACACCGATCCGGGTGAAAAAACTGGTCTCCGGAGCGCTGCCGAACCATAACAGAAGCATATCCAATCCAACGGCAAAACACAGACACAGAATTCCGATATTGTGGTAAAAATTATTTTTCAGATACTGACGACGATCCTTGTAAATTCCCTTTAAAATAGCATAGATCACAACGGCAATGGAAAGACCGTACGTGATATGTGTCAGCGTGAGACTTTCATGATAATCTTTTATTCCCGACAGATTCAGGGAAAAACATACGGTAAAGTCGATCACGCCCAACAGACAGGTTCCCTGCACCATTTTCCGGGAATATTCTTTATACATTTTCCCGAGATAAAGGAACAGCGGAATAGTGATCAGGGTCATGGACATTTCGGCGATCGTGTGATAAATATGCCCGTTCCCGAGAAGCAGCTGAAGCATGCGGTTATCCGTGAGCATGAAAACCCCGACGATCAACGCGAAAAGACCGAGGTATAACATTTCGCTGCCGATAATATGTTTCTTTCGCAGCGGCAGATAGAACAGGATAAACGCAAGTCCCAGACTGGCAATCAAAAAGCTGATGGCAAATCCGGGTGCTTTGGCGCGAATCCTGCTGTCCAGAATATCCGCGCTCCGGCCGATATACATATGAGAGATCTTCCCACTTCCGTCGCTGTAAGGATTATTGATCACTAAAGTGATCACTTTGCCGGAATCTTCCCGGTAGATCGGAAATGAAGCATAGGAAGCCCCGGGGGTATCTCCGAAAAAAGCTCCCTTCGGCTGCATGGTCTCATGAACGGGACGGCCGCCTATCAGAACGGAGACGTTGGTACTTTTATAGAAAAAGAATAACGTCATGTCCCGGGAAAGGGCAGGAACCTTCTTGGAGACAGTGTAGAGACCGCTGATATGGGAAAAATCGGCGGGGGTTCCGTTTTCTGTTGTCCAGCCTTCCGCAAAGTCGCTGTAATCGGTGCCGAATGTCTCCCGGTTCTGCAGGGGAAGACAGTAGAATATTATAGTAAAAAGCGCGGCACCCAGCATCAGACAGAACCAGATCCGGGTGAAGGCGTATGCAATTCGTTGTTTATTTGAAATATTTGATTTTGTACTCATATTCCTATTATAGTAAAAAAGTCCTATAAAAGTCAATGTCCGCGATACACACACAAAAGAATCTACAAGGAAAACAAAAAGTTGTTGCATGTCGAATTAAAGTGTGCTATGGTATCTATATTGTCGCGTTAATGCGATAAAGGTTTACTCTGGAGAGTCCTTCCGCGGAAGCAGTTTTACGGCTCCGTACAGAAGGCGCCGAAGGTGTACGGCAGCTATGCTGCCAATCTCTCAGGCAAAAGGACAGAGCACCAACGTGCTTATTCCCGTTCTCTTCGGAAGAAATCAATCTACTATAGGAAACGTCACGTAAGGTGACGGGAAGAGAGGGAATATGTTAGACATGATTAGTAACTTTCTGACCACAGTGGATGATTTCGTCTGGGGCATCCCCCTGATCGTCCTGATTCTGGCAACCGGTCTTTTTCTTACTGCCAGACTTCGTTTTTTGCAGATCACGAAACTACCCCATGCAATCAAACACTTAATTGCCAATGAAAAGACAGGCGAAGACGGTGAAGTATCCAGCTTTGCGGCACTTTGTACTGCTTTGTCCGCTACGATCGGAACCGGTAATATCGTCGGTGTGGCAACCGCTATTGTGGCCGGCGGCCCCGGAGCACTGTTCTGGATGTGGATCGCGGCACTGGTAGGTACGGCAACGAAATATTCCGAGTGTCTGCTGGCAGTGAAATACCGTGTGGTGGCTGAGGACGGACATATTATCGGCGGTCCCTTCTATTATATTGAGAACGGTATGGGTAAGAACTGGAAATGGCTGGCAAAGATTTTCGCTTTTCTGGGTGTGTGTGTAGGACTGTTCGGTATCGGAACCTTTACCCAGATCAACGGTATCACCAGTGCGGTACATAACTTCTTTGATGCGAACAATGCACATACCGTACAGCTCTTCGGTATGGATTATTCCTGGAGCGTTGTGATCTCCGGTATTCTGCTGACCATCTGCGTGGCACTGGTTGTCATCGGCGGTCTGAAGCGTATCTCCACCGTTGCACAGGTCGTGGTTCCTTTCATGGCAGTCACCTATGTGGTGTCCTGCCTGCTGGTATTGATCTTTAATGTCACTGCAATTCCTTCCGCTATCGTGACCATCGTACAGAGTGCTTTCGGTATGCGTGCTGTGGCCGGCGGTGCTTTGGGAGCGGTGCTGATGGCAATGCAGAAAGGTATTGCGAGAGGTATTTTCTCCAATGAGGCCGGTATCGGAAGCGCACCTATCGCAGCAGCCGCAGCACAGACCGATTCTCCTGCCAAGCAGGGTCTGATCTCCATGATGGGTACGATCATTGATACCCTGATCATTTGTACGATGACAGGACTTACCATTGTGATCACGGATTCCTGGAATGTGGGTCTGGACGGTGTGGATGTTACCACCAGGGCTTTCCAGATGGGTCTTCCTTTTAATAATGCCGTTGCTTCCTTCATTCTGATGATCTGCCTGGTATTCTTCGCATTTACAACGATCCTCGGATGGGATTACTACAGTGAGAGATGTCTGGAATATCTGATCGGTCAGAAACCGAAGGCAATCAAAGCGTATCGCTGGCTGTACATCGCCTGCGTATTCATCGGACCTTACATGACCGTCAAGGCAGTATGGACCATTGCGGATATCTTCAACGGCCTGATGGCGATCCCGAACCTGATCGCACTGCTGGCACTGAATGGTGTGGTCGTGGCTGAGACCAAGAAATATCTTGACAATGCAAAGAAAAAGTTTTAAAAAAGTTCTGTAGCCCTATAATGCGGGGAAAACGCCGTTTTCCCCGGAACATAGAAGTGAGGAACTATATGAAAGATCTGACTAAGGGCAAACCGTCGGTGTTAATACTGACGTTTGCCCTTCCTATATTTTTAGCCAATTTATTACAACTGACCTATAGCCTGGTGGATACCCGTATCGTCGGTACTTTTCTGGGAGAAAGTGCATTGGCGGCCGTAGGCGCTACCACGACACTGAGTAACCTGATCGTGCAGTTCCTGATGGGAATGTGTAATGGATTTGCCATTATTTCTGCGCAGTATTTCGGGGCAAAGGATATGACAAAGCTGCGGAAATCTCTGGGAAATGCTCTGGTGCTGGGGATTTTTGTCGCAATTGTCATGACAGTGGCGGGACTGATATTTCTGCAGCCGATCCTGCGTTTCCTGAATGTTCCGGAAGACTTGTCGGAAACGGCATCCCGGTATGTAGCAGTGATCATTGCGGGACTGGTCGTTACTTTATTATATGATGTATTGTCCGCGACCCTCCGGGCCATTGGCGATACGGTAACGCCATTGATCGTGCTGGCAGTTTCTGTGGTAATGAATATTGCCGGCGACCTGTTCTTTATCGTTGTGCTGCAGGCAGGCGTGCGCGGTGCGGCAATCGCTACGGTATTGTCCCAGTGTGTGGCGGTAGTGGTATGCGCCGTATATTTATGGAAGAAATACGAGATCCTGCGGATCGGCAGAGAAGATCTTAAGCTCGAAAGAGATGGGATGCTCCGCAATATGTTAAGCTCCGGCCTTTCCATGGGATTTATGAGTTCTTTGGTGAATATCGGTACCCTGACATTACAGACATCCATCAACAAGCTCGGACAGGATATTATCATTGCCCATACGGCAGCCCGCAAGATATCGGAGATCTTTATGATCATGTTCAGCGTCTTCGGTCAGACCATGGCCACTTACTGCGGACAGAATCTGGGAGCGGGCAGGATCGACCGGATCCGCAGAGGAATCTTGCTGGCTATCGCATATACCTGTATCTGGTGCACACTGAATATCGTGACCAGTTATACGATCGGTGACCGGCTGGTATGGCTGGTGACCGGCAGCAGGAAAGAGGAAGTCATTTATAATGCCACCTTATATCTGAAAGTCGATACACTGTTTTATTATGTCACGGCGGTGATCTGCATTGTGAGAAATTCCATGCAGGGATTGGGAGAGCGTATTGTACCTTTGATCTCCAGCTCACTGGAAATGATTGGAAAAATTGTGATCGCAGCAACTCTGGTTCCCCGGTTCGGATATCCCGGAGTGATTGCAGCGGAGCCCATCGTGTGGTTCATTATGGTGATACCTCTTCTGATCAAAATCTTCCGGATGCCGCTGTGGAAAACACAAAATACTTAACGTTTTCGTAAATGTAAGCGGTAACATGCTTAACATTAAGTAAAAATAGCCAAAAAAACTGTCACATTACTTGCTATTTTGTCGAATTGTTTTACTATATGGAAAATGCTACAATGATTTTACCGAGAAAATACTTAAACGTTTTCGAGATGAACCTGTTGTAACAAGTCTTTTGCAGAAAGGCAGATGTGGTAAGTATGAAGAAGACAGAGAGCAAGAAAACAGAAAACAAGAAAACGAGAGTAAAAGGGAAAAAGGGAAAAACTTTTTTTACAATTTCTAAAAAGATTCTGGCACTGAGTCTGTTGCCCATGATTATTGTGTGTGCCCTGGTGGCAACGGTGGGTTCCAAGGCACTGGAGTCAGGGATCGAAGAGCAGATCGAGCAGTCTCTGCAGATCGTAGGAGTCAGCGTGGATGAGACTTACACCAACCTTTATGAAGGCGACTACAGCAGAGATAAGGGCGGAAAGGTACGTAAGGGAAGTACGACGATCTCCGGAGAGACACAGCTGATCGACGGATTGCAGGAGAAGACCGGATTTCAGGTGTCGTTCCTGTACGGCAATATGCGTCTGATCACGACACTGAAGAAACCGGAAGGCGGACGCATTAACGGAACCACGCTGGATGACGAGATCTATGCACTGGTCCAGACGGGAGAACCGTTGTTTTTGAAGGACTGCACCATTTCCGAAGTAGATTATTATGTATATTATCAGCCCCTGATTAATTCCGACGGTTCTGTGATCGGTGCCATTGAGGTGGCAACACCGGTACAGAATGTAAAGGATACGATCCGGGCACAGGTGAAGGATATTATTCTGATTGCCCTGGTATGCGTGGTGGCGGCGGCAATTCTGGTAAGCGTATTGTCCCGCAGCATGGTCAAGACGATGAAGAAGACCAAGCATTTCTTAGGCAAAATTGTGGCGGGAGAACTGGATGCGGAGCCGGATGAAAAACAGTGCCGCAAGAAGGATGAACTGGGAGACGTTTACCGGATCTCTGTAAAATTGCAGAAAACACTGCGTTCCATCGTGACAGATATCAAGGAATCCGCGGACAATCTGACAGGATCTGCCAACAAACTGATCAAGATGGCACAGGATACGCAGGAATCTGTCAATGATGTCTATCAGGCAGTGGGTGAGATCTCCGAGGGCGCCAGAAATCAGGCAAACGAGACTACGGATGCCAATGAAAATGTAGTAAGGATCGGAGAACAGATTGAATATATTTCCGATGAAGTGAATTCGCTGACAGACTATGCCGGACGGATGGCAGAGGCGGAAAAGGCTTCTGAAGAAATCATGAGGGAACTGAACAGTTCCAATGAAAGCACGAAGGAATCCGTTCTGCGGGTAGCAGAGCAGATCACAGACATGAACGGAGCGATTCAGAACATCACCAAAGCGGTATCCATGATCCAGGATATCGCAGACGAGACGGATCTGCTGTCGCTGAATGCCAGTATTGAGGCGGCCAGAGCGGGAGAAGCGGGAAGAGGCTTCGCTGTGGTGGCAGAACAGATCAGCAAGCTGGCAGATCAGTCCAAGCGCTCCGCAACGGAGATCGAGAAAATTATTGAAAATATCATGGAATCTTCCGGCAGAATGGTAGAGATCATGGGTGAAGTAGAGACGAACATGAATCACCAACAGAGCAAACTGGAAGAGACCGGTGTCAAGACGGCTGCCGTGGCGGATGGCGTAGAGAATTCTCTGCAGCATATCGGCGGAATCCGGGAGAAGATGGATGTCCTCGGAAAATCAGGAGGGGCGATCCGGGATGTCGTGGAAGGATTGTCAGCAATCTCCGAACAGAATGCGGCATCAGCAGACAGCACCATGCAGGCTGCACATGGTATGAGCGATACCATGACAGAACTGATGACCTCTTCGGAGAATCTGCTGTCACTGGCTGACAAACTGGAACAGGTATTGGATATTTTCAAGGTATAAAGATGTAGGAACCTTTCATACAGTTCTGTTTTTATTGAGAAAAACAGAACTGTATTTTTATGCGCTTTTATTGACGACGTATCCTGCATGATTTAAAATGAAGGGAGTGCTGAGTGCAACGAATCCGGGGAACAGAAAGAAGAGGATATATATGAAAGAATTGGAACGAAGTAACAGAGTGGCGATGGTCTCTCATTTTGTGGTTAATATCTGTATGCTGGTGATCAGTTTTATCGGAGCGGCAAATAATACAGTAACAACACCGGCACTGGCAGCCATGCTCGTGTTTGGCATCGGACCGCTTCTGGCGGAATTGTTTTTCTGGAAAAGAAATCATGCGACAATGGCAATCAGACATTTGTCCACGGTGGGATTTGCCCTGTTTTATACAATCATGCTGTTCACCTCACAGTGTAATATGGTGTATGCATTCGTGATTCCCATGATGTTTGCGGTAATGCCCTATCATGATGTGCGGGCATTTATTATGATCAATGTGGGAACATTGCTGGAAAGTATTCTGGTGGTCATCCTGGGAGCGACGAAAGGCGGCTTCGGATACCTCGGAGTGGAAGCCGGATTCATACAGATCGTTGTAATGGCTCTGCTGTGTTTTACCTCTATTTATGCAACCATATCAAATCAGAAAAACACGGATGAAAATATCGGGGAGATCACAGAGGCGCAGAAACGTACAGAGGATACGTTGCAGGAAGTAACGAAGATGAGTGAACGTATGGAGACTTCCGCAGCCGAAATTTCCGATAAACTCAATAAATTGGAAGAAGCGTTTGGAAATACCCGCTCTGCGATGGAAGAGGTATCCGTAGGCTCGCAGGAGTCGGCAATGGCGGTACAGCGGCAGACGACCCAGACGGAAGCGATTCAGGAAAAGGTAAATGCAGTGGATGCCGCAGCCGGGACGATCAACAAAGATATGGAACAGACGCTCGCTGTCCTCGATGCCGGCAAAAAGGATATGGACGGATTGAAAAAACAGGCGGAGGATTCCGCGGGAAACAGTGAACAGGCGGCACAGAAACTGGAGACGCTGGATCATTATATGCAGGAAATGCATTCGATTGTCGAGATCATCAGTAAAATTGCGACCCAGACCAGTCTGTTGGCACTGAATGCCAGCATTGAAGCGGCGAGAGCCGGGGAGACCGGAAGGGGATTCTCTGTCGTCGCTACGGAGATTTCGGGAATGGCGACCCAGACAAAGGATGCTACCGGAAATATTGCGAACCTGATTGAAAATGTATCCGGCGCGATCGAGGAAGTGGTCGTGGTCATCCGTCAGATGATGGACGGCATCAGCAGCCAGAAGGAAGGAACCATGCGTGCGGCGGACAGCTTTGCTGCGATTGAAAGCAGCAGCTATGCCATCGTGGAGAACCTGACACAGATGCTCCGGGATGTAGAGGCACTGAAAGCTGCAAACCAGGAAATCGTGGATTCTATCCAGACGATTTCCGCAACCACGGAGGAAGTATCCGCACATGCCAGTGAGACCCTGGAAGCAGAGGAGAAAAACAGCGAAATCCTGAAAGTAATTACAGAGAAAATGAATGCCATGGTTGCCGGATAATATCGGCGGAAGGCAGAGATTAGTACATAAATATGCTGATGAAGACGGAGTGACGAGAATATGCATGACAACGGGGAAAGCATACAGAAAAAAATATTACAGTGTCTGGATGTGAGATATTCTTATGGACTGGCTAAGAAAATGGAACAGTTCAGAACCCATCCGACACTTGGGTATCGTACGGCGGGATCGAAAGCGGAATTCGAGACAGGTGAGATGCTGAAAGAGGAAATGGAGCGACTGGGACTGTCGGAAGTAACGAAAGATGCTGTTACCGTGGACGGCTGGGAGTTTCATAAGGCAACGCTCACCTGGAAAAATGCTGCCGGAGAGGAAACTGCGGTGGAACTGGGAGCCTATCAGACGACGTTTGTAACGGACGGACCACGGGATTTTTCCCTGATGTATCTGGGAAAAGGAACGGAAAAGGACTATGCCGGCAAGGATGTCACGGGGAAGTTAGTATTGGTGGAGATCAACCAGCGGGATGAATGGTGGATCAATTATCCGGTATATCAGGCACATCTGAAAGGTGCGGCTGCCCTGATCGCTGTACAGAGCGGCGGGTATGGAGAGATTGATGATGAGGCACTGAATGCACAGGATATTGCCGGTCCGGAAAATGCTCCCGCATTTTCGATATCCAGAAAGGATGCGGCTGCACTTATGGAACAGCTGCAGGGAAAAGAAGAGATCCCGGTAACTTTTGAGGCAGATTCCCGGGTTACGCGAAATTGCACTACTTATAATATTGTAGGGCGGATCCCCGGCAGACATCCGGACCGTATGGTACTTTTATCGGCACATTATGATTCTTATTTTGACGGCTTTCAGGATGATAATACTGCAATTGCATTACTGTTTGGAATCGCGAAGGCTTTTCTGGAGAGCGGTTACAGACCGAACAATACGATCGTGATCTGCGCCATGGCTTCCGAAGAATGGGGCGTTGTGGATTCTAATTTCGACTGGTCGACGGGAGCGTATGAGCAGATATTTACCGCACATCCTGAATGGGTAGGCAAAGTGATCGCCGACCTGAACTTCGAATTGCCTGCACTGGCACACGGCACCAGAGCGCGTATCCGCAGCTGTTATGAATATGTCAGTTTTTTAGAGGAATATCTGGCAGATCTGCCGAACCTGACAATGGCATATCCGGAGGAAACAGCGGTAACATCTCCGATTGAGACCTGGTCGGATGATTTTTCTATGGCAATTGCCGGAGTGCCTTCCATGGTGAATGATTTCACCGGCGGAAGCTTTATGGAGACACACTATCATTCACAGTTTGACAATGATGAGTTTTATGATGAGCAGGTATATCGCCTGCATCATGAATTGTTTGCATTATTGATTCTGGCACTGGATGAGACGGCGATAGTGCCGCTGCAGTTTTCACCGGTGGTACAGAGAATCCGAAAGGGACTGGAGCAGTGCCGGGATATCTGCTACCGTGCAGATGTGACGGGGCAGCTGGGAGACCGGAAGCAGGCGTTACTTGAAAAAATTGAGGAATTGGAAGCCTTAAGCGATCGTGCTTTGAAAAAATGCCGCGAAGAATATGAACATATTGCGGAAGATAACCGTGAGTACAGACAGCTGTTGCGGGACGGAAAGCCGGAAGAAGCGGAAGAACTTTTCATGCAGCTGCGAGACATTGAGAAAAAACTGCTGGCAAGGTTCAAACAGGAGCAGGATGCCTTTGTACGGATCGACTGGTACGGCAATGTGCTGTATCCCCATGAAATCTGCAGCACCAATTTAAAACTGTTGGGCGGTGCCGTGAGAAACCTGAAGGAGCAGAGATTATCTTCCGCACTTCGTAAATTATATCAGGTAGATAATAATGCCTACGCCTTCATGTTTGATGAAGAAGTATATCTTCATTTTACGGATTATGTATTCCATCAGCCGAAAGACAGGTTAAAGTGGGGATATGGAAGACTGTTGGAACATGAAAACCTGTATGGAACCGTGAAACAGCTTTTATATAAGGATCAACAATCAGAGAACATGCAGGAGAACGGAACGACAGAGACAGATTACCGGGAAGAAATCGCAGATTTGGAGCAGGCCTGCAGCAAACTGGTAGACAGTCTGATGAAGATTCTGGAGCAAATGCAGACGGCTGTAACTGATATTTTTGAATTATAGAGATATATTGACATATCCAGCCTGCAAGCAGTTTGATCTGTTTTTTGTGGGGAGCTTATGATAGCATGATAAAAGGAGAAAGAAAAAGAGATATTATGGAAAGCGATAAACTGTATCGTGTACAGAAAGAAGACCTTCCCAAAGTGGAGAAGATGCTGAACCAGTGCTTTGCGCACGATCCTCTCTATGAGACCCTGATACCGGATCCTGAGATCCGCAAACATCTGATGCCGGAATTGTTCAAATGCGATATGGATGAATTCTATGCGACCTGCGAGATTTTTGCCGACAGCGCGGAACTGAACAGCGTACTGGTGGTATCAGATGAAGCGGAGCCTTATAATGTCTTTCAGTTCTATTTTACGGAAGCAATGGCGGCGCTGCAGACAGATTCCTATCTGATTAAGGAAGACCCTTCCCTGAAGACGTTTCGGAATTTTATGAAGGGAGAGGACTATCTGAACTCCAGCTGGACAGACCAGCTGCATCAGAACCAGCGTCTTCATATCATCTATCTGGCTGTGGATCCTACGATGCAGCATCATGGGATAGCGGCGGAGCTTTTAGAGGAGGCCATTGATTATGCACAGAAGCATAAAATGATGATTTCACTTGAGACACACAATCCGAAGAATGTGGAGTTTTATGAAAAGTTTGGATTTAAGGTATATGGAGTGATGGAGAAGAATTTTCCGTTAAAACAGTACTGCCTGATCCGGGAAGTGCAGTAAATGCTGAGAAATGCAACTGCCGGTTGACAAAATTTCAAGGGCACTTGGTAGTTGTCAACCGGCTCTTTTGCTATGATTTTCCCATGATCTAAGTTCGATGAACAATGTTTGCCGGACGTGGTTCATTACACAGTTCTCGATGTTGCGACATAGCGCATAAGAATCGGGAAAGAACATGAGTAAAAGAAAGAGAGGAAATGAAAATGATCTTAGCGGAAAAAATTGTAATGCTGCGCAAGAAAAACGGGTGGTCTCAGGAAGATCTGGCAGAAAAACTGGATATCTCCAGACAATCGGTATCGAAATGGGAAAGCGGGACATCTATTCCGGATCTGGAACGCATCGTGAATATGAGTCAGCTTTTCGGAGTTACTACCGATTATTTGCTGAAAGATGAAATCGAGGAAGTGAATTTTTCGGAAGACAATAGCACAGATGATGTGGATGGAAAAGTGGTTACCGTTGAAGAAGCTAATGCTTTTCTGGAGGCTACACGAAAGTTCGCAGCACGGATTGCACCGGCAGTGTCTTTGTGCGTGCTGTCTCCGGTAGTGTTATTGCTGTTGGGCGGTATGTCGGAGTGCGGTATCGGAAACATCACGGAGAATATGGCAGGAGGGATAGGAGTCATAGTACTGTTACTTATGGTAGCTGTGGCAGTGGCGGTATTTATTGTAAATGGTCTGTCCTATGGGAAATATGATGCAATAGAAAAAGAAAAACTGGTGTTGCAATACGGCGTTTCCGGAATTGTGGAAAAAGCAAAAGAGAACTTTGCGGGATCGTTTCGAATCTGTATTGTTCTTGGCGTGGTACTGTGTATTCTCGGAGTTGTTCCGTTAATGCTGGTTGCCGCTTTCGCAGGAGAAAATGATTTCCTCGCCATTGTCTCGGTGGATATTTTGCTGATTATGGTAGCAATTGCTGTCTGGCTCTTTGTATGGTCCGGCTGCATCTGGGGCGGATATCAGAAGCTTCTCCAGGAGGAAGATTATACGGTAGAAAATAAGGCGCTGAATAAGAAATACGAATTTGTACCTGCGGTGTATTGGTGCGTTACCGTAGCGATTTATCTGGCGGTCAGCTTGCCTACGATGAATTGGGAGACTACCTGGGTGATCTGGCCGGTGGCGGCAGTACTGTTTGCAGCATTGATGGTGATCTTGAAGGCAGTTAGTAAAAAGCAGTTAAGCGAAAAATAATGAGCCCGGGCTCATTAGCAAGCAAGTTATACGACGAAGTGGGATGCAGAGCGCAAAAACACGAATTCGTGAAACGGTATGCAAGGAGTGGCGGAATATGGCAGCAGTGTGGATCTTACTATTGGTAATGATATTCTGGGGAGATTTTTTCCTGAAAAATTATATTGAGAGTCATGTGGAAGAAAGCGAAGAACGGAAAATCTGTCATGGCAGATTCCTGATCCGCAAACATCACAACAAAGGAATGATGCTCAATGCAGGACAAAAGAAGAGACGGCTTGTGGCAGCAATCTCACTGGTATTCACATTGCTGTTAACACTGGTATTCCTGGTGAGCCTGGGACACCGCGGCAACAATTTGCTTCGCCTGGGCCTGTCACTTTTACTAGGAGGTGCTTTCAGCAATACCTACGATCGCCTGCGCAGAGGATATGTGGTGGATTACCTGAGTTTTCCGGTGAAGTGGCAGCGATTTCGCAATATTGTATTCAACTGTTCAGACTTCTGTATCATCATTGGGGCGTTGATTTCGGCGCTGGGAATTTTGTAACGAGGTAAAAGAAAAGGGTGAGCTTTACAGCTCGCCCTTCTTGTATTTTGCAACGATGTTCTGGATTCTCTCATTGGGATTCAGCAGATCGCTGATGGAAGAATCATGATTCAGTGTGTCGATGATGTAAGCAATGTACTTACTCATATCACAGTTGATATACCATTCTCTCTGGAGCAGTTCCGGAGTCTGATAGATCAGGTTCGTGGTCAGGACCTTATCGATAATGCCGTTTTCGTAAGCTTTATCGAACTTATCCAATCCATTGGTAAAGAGACCGAAAGTGGAGAAAACGAAAATCTTGTTAGCCTTGCGCTCTTTCAGGGCAGCGGCAACTTCCAGCATACTCTCGCCGGAAGAGATCATGTCATCGATGATGATCATGTCCTTGCCCTCTACGCTGGTGCCCAGGAATTCATGAGCTACAATGGGGTTACGTCCGTTGACGATCTTGGTGTAATCTCTTCTCTTATAGAACATACCCATATCCAGACCGAGAACGTTGGCAATATAAATGGCACGTCCCATTCCACCTTCATCCGGGCTGATGACCATCATGTGACTGGAATCCAGCTGCAGATCCTTAACATTGCGAAGCAGACCCTTGATGAACTGATATGCGGGCTGTACGGTCTCGAATCCGTGCAGGGGAATGGCGTTCTGTACACGGGGATCATGAGCATCGAAAGTGATGATATTGTCTACGCCCATGCTTACCAGTTCCTGCAAAGCAAGTGCACAGTCCAGAGATTCACGGGAAGTTCTCTTATGCTGACGGCTCTCATACAGGAAAGGCATAATCACAGTGATACGACGGGCTTTACCGCCCACGGCTGCGATGATACGCTTCAGATCCTGATAATGATCATCGGGAGACATATGGTTCTCGTTGCCGCACAGAGAATAGGTCATGGAGTAGTTCAGGACATCTACCAGCAGATAAAGGTCGGTACCGCGAACGGATTCCAAAATCTGTCCTTTGGCTTCACCGGAACCGAAACGGGGTACTTTTGCATCCAGGAGATAGGAATCTCTCTGATAACCTGCAAAGGCCAGGGACTCTTTGTGCTCGCTTTCTCTCTCTGCTCTCCATTTTACAAGATACTGGTCTACCTTTTCACCCAGGGGTTTGCAGCCGGGCAGGGAAATAATGCCCAGAGAGCCGACGGGGATAGTCTCCAGATTTCTTTTTTCTTCACGATTCGCCATTGTGGTGATCCTCACTTTCTGATTCTGTATGTTGGTCGATTATGAAACTTGTGATTAATTGTCAGATGCATTTTGCATACGCTTTTTGCACATACGGATATCGGGACCGGTCAGCTTGCACAGGTCATAATGACTTGTGATACGGGAAAATACCCGGTCGGAATATCGGTCACGCAGCTCCTCCAGACTTAAGTTGGTAGAGATGATCGTAGCTTTTTTTCGCAGATCTCTTTCATTGAGACAGGAAAACAGCTGAGAAGCGACGAAGGTGTTCGTCAATTCTGTACCAAGATCATCGATGATCAAAAGATCACAATTATATAAATCCTCATAGAATCCGGATAAAGCATCTTTTGACTTAGAATCAAAAGAATAACGTGCAAGGGTATCAAATAACCCGGAAGAACTGAAATAGATCACGGAATGACCGCTTTCCAGTAATTCTTTGGCGATACATCCCGATAAGAAGCTCTTGCCAGTACCTACTGTACCATAAAAGAATAGATTGTGGTAGTGTTGTTTGAAGTTTTGTACAAAATTGTGACAAAGATTCACACATTTTTCAAAACGGAGTAAATCTTCACCCTGATAGTATTCGTAAGAAAGATTGGAAAAATTCTCAGAAGCGATCATTTCGCGAATATGGGATTGCTCATAGAGAATATCCAATTCCTGCTGATGGAAACAATGACATTTTTGGCGGAGACCGTTTTCACTTTCGATATAGCCTGTATCCCGGCAGTCCGGACAGGTATAGACAGGCTCCAGATAATCCGAAGGATATCCGGCGGATACAAGCAATTCCTTCTTCTGACGGGAAATCTCTTTCAGAGAGGAACGCAGCCGGGTAAGAGCCTCGTCGTCACCGTTCAGTAAAAGCTTTGCCTGCGCTACCGAAAGCTCACCGACGGATTCATCCAGCTTCCAGTACTCCGGAAGCTTCGTGTAGACTTCCTGCCGCCTTTGTTCGGCCAGGTGACGGTTGCGGTCTCTGGTCTGTTCGTAACCCTTCATAATAAAGTTATATTGTGCATTTGTCAGTGACACGATTTACTCCCCTTTGCCTGTTAATTGCTTAAAATTTCTTTTTCCAGAGCGGCAAAGTCATAGCTGTTCTGGGCAAACTGTGTAAAACGATTGGAAGATCCGCCGGAAACGGGCTTTGCGGTCTTTTTCTTCTGGAAGGACTCGTCAAGCTGCTGGATGTCGGATTTATGATGGACACCTGCTTCCCGCCAGCTGTTCAGGATGCCTTCCGCATATTCAAAGCGGTGCTTGTCGGTAGCGAGAGAGCTGCGCTCACAGGCTTCCAGTATAATATCGGCACTAAAACCATAATCTCTGATCCAGCGATTGATGAACTCCAGTTCCTTGGCAGTGGGAGCGGTAGTGCGCCCAAGGCTATTCATGATAGAGTAGACACTCTTATCATATTTGGTCGAGAATTTCTGCGCCTGCTTGGGGGTGGTGATCCCTTCTTCCGCCCAGTTGACGGCTACTTTTTCTATGTATTTAAAATCTTTTTTGCCGCGTTCCACACAGTATTGCAGAAGATAATCAATAAGATCCTCTGAAAAATGCAGGACATCGGTGAAGAACAGGATCGTTTTGATCTCGGAAGGGGTCAGAGGCTTTCCGATATAAGCTTCTGCGATAAATAGAAGCTGGGAAGTCTCTTCGCGTTCCTTGAATTCACGCAACTGATCCAGAGAGTATGTGGGCTTGGTATAAGTGTGCGGTTCCTGCGGGGCTGCGGCAGCTATGGAAGAAACTGCGGTACCGGCGGTGGGAAGTACAGTGACACCTGCAGGTGCGCTCTGTACGGGACCGGAGGTCAGCAGAACATTATGCTGGGAAACCGGTGCAGTCTGAGCACTCAGATCACGAAGGTGGATGCCTACCAGAGTTTTATTTTCATCAAAATCAAGATCCAGGATCTGCTGCTTCTCCCAATATTTCAATGCACGGATCACATCTTTTTCCGTATGATTGAACTTGTCCGCGATTCCGGACACACTGATAGCCTGATCCGCATTCAACATGCGCAGCAGATAAAAATAGACCTTCAGCTGTGCGTCGTTGGCATCCTTCATATATTCATCAATAAACAGATTGGATACTACCGTAGAATCTGCATAATTATCTTTATAGAGCGCTATCCGTGCCATAACACACAATACCTTCTTTCACAAATCGTTCCTTTTTCAAAGTAAGACCAAGTATAGCATAAGACCTGTGAAAAAGAAATAGTCAATTTGCCGGAAAACCTTGTAAACACTGGGCTTTTGGAGCATTGGACAAAAATGTGGAAACGGTGGATATTGTGGATATTGTAAAACGATGTATCGGAAAAACCCTATATATCAACAAATTATTGTCAAAAAGCGACATAAAATTATCCACAGGGTAAGAATAAAATATCCACAGGAAGAACGGGGATAATCCCCGGCTCTTACTGTGGATAATGTGGACAACTAATTTCCAAGCAGGTTTTCGCCGATTTTTACTACATCTCCGGCACCCATAGTTATCAACAGGTCGCCGTTTATGCAATTTTCTAATAAAAAGTTTTCAATCTCATCAAAAGAAGGAAAATAGTAACATTCATGCCCAAGTGCCCGGATCTCCGCCTGCAGAGTTTCGGAGCTGATCCCCAGGGTGTCGGTCTCACGGGCAGCATAGATATCTGCAAGGACTACCTTGTCGGCCAGGCTTAAAGCCTTGGCGAAATCTTTCATAAATGCCTTGGTTCTGGTGTAAGTGTGAGGCTGGAAGACACACCAGAGGGTCTTATGCGGATAATTGGCCGCTGCATGCAGGGTAGCCGCGATCTCTGTGGGGTGATGCGCATAGTCGTCGATAATGGTAACACCGCCGACGGTACCCTTGTATTCAAATCTGCGGTCTGTGCCGGTGAAACCGTGCAGGGCAGAAACGGTGACCTTGCGGTCGATCTCTAACAGGTCGGCCAGAGCGATGGAAGCAATGGCGTTGCACACATTATGTTCTCCGGGAACCTGCAGGGAAAAGGTACCGGATGCTTCTCCGTGGCAGTGAAGCACAAAAGAAGGATGCCCGAACTCATCATAAGTAATATCCGAAGGATAATAATCCGCGGAAGAACCGTCACTGTTGACAGCTTCTTTATTAAAAGTGATCACGCGGCAGGAGAGATCCCCGGTGATCTCCGACAATCTGTCGATAGCACCGTTGATGATCAGACAGCCGTCGGCGGGAAGAAGCTTTGCAAACTTGTGGAAGGAATTCCGGATGTCCTCCAGATCCTTGAAAAAGTCCAGATGATCCTCCTCGATATTCAGGATCATACCGATCTTGGGGAAAAAACTCAAAAAGCTGTTGGTATACTCACAGGCTTCCGTAACGAACAGGTCGGTACTGCCGACACGGATGTTGCCTCCGATGCTTTTTAACATGCCGCCGATGGAAAGGGTGGGATCCGTACCGGCATGCAGCAGGATCTCGCTGACCATGGAGGTTGTGGTGGTCTTGCCGTGGGTGCCGCTGATGGCGATAGGGGTTTTGTAATTCTGCATGATCTCTCCCAGGAGCTGGGCTCTGGTGAGATGTGCGATCCCCTTTTCCAGTGTGGCAATATATTCGGGATTATCCTTGTGGATCGCACTGGTAAATACGACACAATCGATATCATCGGTAATATTCCCGGCACGTTGTCCATAAAATACATTGATCCCCTTTCTCTCCAGACTTTCGGTAAGGGGGCTTTTGGAACGGTCGGAACCGGACACGCGGAAACCGGCATCTTTGAGGATCTCTGCAAGACCGCTCATACTGATACCGCCGATACCTACAAAATAAATGGACGAGGGGTGATTAAAGTCTATCTGATACATATTGACACTTCCTTAATATAGTGTAGTTTCATTGCTTATTATTAACATTATATACATAGGAACGGAAAAAAACAATCCATAGGTACAATTTTGAAAAAATGTGTAAGATTACAATTTTTTCAAAAACCATTCAGTTCAAGATTGGTATAAATTGACAAAAAGCTTACAAAAGACAAGCCAATTATGTAAAAAATGGATATAAAAATCGTAAAATGACAAAAAAACCTAGTAATAAATATTCACTTTCCTTTGTTAATGTGTTATAATCAGATTATCACATCCGAAGGAAAGAGCAGACGCATTTTCGAGACAGATGGATACATCGGATAATAGCCGCGAGCGACTATTTATTACAACAGGTGGAAGGCTAGATAGAGGTGAGAATATGATTAAGAAAGAAATGATAGCCATGCTATTGGCTGGAGGACAGGGAAGCCGTCTGGGTGTACTGACATCCAAGGTCGCTAAACCTGCCGTTGCATTTGGAGGCAAGTACCGCATTATCGATTTTCCCCTTTCTAATTGTATTAATTCGGGAGTAGATACGGTAGGCGTACTGACACAGTATCAGCCGCTCAGACTGAATACCCATATCGGAATCGGTATTCCCTGGGATCTGGACCGTAATATCGGAGGCGTAACCGTACTGCCGCCTTATGAGAAGAGCACCAACAGTGAATGGTATACAGGTACTGCCAATGCAATCTATCAGAACCTGGAATATATGGAGAGCTATAATCCGGAATATGTACTGATCCTTTCCGGAGACCATATTTATAAGATGGATTACGAAGTGATGCTGGACTTCCACAAGGCCAACAATGCGGAAGTTACCATTGCGGTAATGCCGGTACCCATTGAGGAAGCAAGCCGTTTCGGTATCATGATCGCAGATGAAAATCATAGAATCACCGAGTTTGAAGAGAAACCGGAACATCCCAGAAGCAATCTTGCAAGTATGGGTATTTACATATTTAACTGGAAGACACTGAAAGAAGCACTGATCGCTATGGCAGATCAGCCGGCTCTGGACTTCGGTAAACATGTCATTCCTTACTGCCATGAAAAGGGAGCTCCGCTGTATGCTTACGAGTTCACCGGTTACTGGAAGGATGTAGGTACGCTGAGTTCCTATTGGGAAGCTAACATGGAGCTGATCGATATCGTACCGGAATTCAATCTGTATGAGGAATACTGGAAAATCTATACGAAGAGCGAGATCCAGCCCCCTGATTATATTGCAGCCGACAGCGTGGTGGAGAGAAGTATTATCGGTGAAGGATCCGACGTATACGGAGAAGTATATAATTCCGTGATTGGATGCGGCGTTACTATCGGTAAGGGAACCGTGATCCGGGATTCTATTATCATGAACCAGACGCAGATCGGTGAAAACTGCGAGATCAATAAGGCGATCATTGCCGAAAATGTTGTAGTGGGCAATCAGGTGAAACTGGGTATCGGCGAAGAAGCAGAGAACGATACGGCACCTCATATTTATAACCACGGACTTGTAACGATCGGTGAAAAGAGCGTGATCCCTGACGGCATCAGCGTAGGCAAGAACTCAGTGATCTCCGGAGTGACAACTGCTGCAGATTATGCGGATTCCCAGCTCGCAAGCGGCAAAACATTAATTAAGGCAGGTGAATAGCAGTGAGAGCGATTGGAATTATTTTAGCAGGCGGTAACAATCACAGAATGCGTGAGCTTTCCCAGAAAAGGGCAATATGTGCCATGCCGATTGCAGGAAGCTATCGCAGTATTGACTTTACACTGAGTAACATGACCAACTCTCATATTCAGAAGGTGGCAGTATTTACCCAGTACAATGCGAGAAGTCTGAATGAACATCTCAATTCTTCCAAATGGTGGGATTTCGGACGGAAACAGGGTGGATTATATGTGTTCACTCCCGCTGTGACAGCTGAGAACAGCAACTGGTACAGAGGAACGGCGGATGCTATTTACCAGAACCTTCAGTTTTTGAAGAACAGCCATGAACCTTATGTGGTGATTGCTTCCGGAGACGGTGTATACAAGCTGGATTACAATAAGGTACTGGAGTATCATATTGAGAAGAAAGCGGATATTACCGTGGTCTGCCGTGATATGGAGCCCGGCACCAATGTAGAGCGTTTCGGCACGATCCGCATGAATGAGGAAAGCCGTATTGAAGAATTTGAAGAAAAGCCTTTACAGGCCAAGACCAATACCATTTCCTGCGGTATCTATGTGGTACGACGCAGACTGCTGATCGAGATGATCGAGAAGTGTGCTGAGGAAGACCGTTATGATTTTGTAAGAGATATTTTGATCCGTTATAAGGATCTGAAGAGAATATACGGATACAAGATCAAGGACTACTGGAGAAACATTGCATCTGTGGAAGATTATTACAGCACCAATATGGATTTCCTGAAAGCAGATGTAAGAAATTATTTCTTCAAACAGTATCCGGATGTATATTCCAAGGTGGATGATCTGCCTCCCGCAAAATATAATCCCGGAGCACAGGTACGTAACAGCCTGGTATCCAGCGGATGTATTGTCAATGGTGTGGTGGAGAATTCCGTGATCTTCAAAAAGAGCTATATCGGTAATAACTGTGTGATCAAGAATTCCATTATCCTCAATGATGTATACATTGGCGATAACACGCATATTGAGAACTGTATTGTGGAGAGTCGTGATACGATCCGCGCAAATTCGTACTTTGTGGGAGAAGGCGAAGTCAAGATCGTAGTAGAGCGCAATGAGAGATATGTGATTTAAGTGATCACGTAGACTTGCTATATACTCGGACCAAGGGGGTTGGCAAATGCAGATTACAGATGTACGTGTTCGTAAGATCACTAAGGAAGGCAAGATGAAAGCTATTGTATCTATTACATTGGATGACGAGTTCGTTGTACATGATATCAAGGTGATCGAAGGCGAAAAAGGATTATTCATTGCAATGCCGAGCAAGAAGGCAACAGATGGAGAATACAGGGATATTGCACATCCCATCAATTCTTCCACCAGAGAAAACTTGCAGAGAGTGATTCTTGAGAGTTACGAGAAAGCATTAGAGGAGCCGGAAGAGGCAATCTAAACTGCATAAATAAAATAAAAAGCTGTTGTGGCGGAGAGATCCGGTACAACAGCTTTTTAGATGAAAAAAATATTAAAATTCTAAGAACGCTGATAAGCGCATAATCCGTTTTGGAATTCCAGACGATCGATCAATTCCAGAGATCCGCCGTTCCTGCGATACAGTTCTATGGTTCCTGCTGCATTGCCGCCTTCCCAGAGAGGAGCGTCAGATACTTTACCGTCGGGACTCTCATAGAGTAACGGCATCATCTGTTCTTTGCTGCAGCTTCCGGAGATCCGGACAACAGAAGTACGGTTCTGGGCTTTGAAATGCCAGATAAAACGTTTATTGGTCTCCTTGACCTTCCATTTGCAGCGGGACAGCGTAAGAGGCTTGCCAAAATGATACTCGAAATCTTCCCCGGTGTAAGTCAGCTGCATCAGAATCCTGCGGCGCATAGGGAAGAACAAGAACTTCGGACAACAGCCATCGATGGCGAGAGCAGAATGCTTCAGCTCACGACCGTTTTTCTCACTGATCAGGTGGCCGGAAGCGAATTGCAGCCAGGGCTGATTGTAACTGCGGCCCCAATGTTTGTCCGCATATCCGTAAGAGGTCTCAGGTGTGACCTCATAGGTGATGCCGTTCAGAATAACGGTTCCGCGGAAAAAGGTACGGATGCCTTCTCCGTGCCAGAAGCTTTCCAGGGCATGAAGTGCTGTGAAAAATGCATTGGCAATATAACCGGTATGGCAGGCGACCGCCTTGTGTACCTCCAGATCCCAGACGAAACTGCCGGCATCTGTCATCAGGGAACGATGTTTTGCAACTTCCCCGGAGATGTCAATGGAACCGCTGATCCGGTTCTCGCTATAGACACAGTCCTCAAACTGCATATAAAAAGGATCCTGGGCTACCTGCAGGGAGGTCAAGGGATAATAGGCCTGAAGCTGCAGACCTTCATCGCCCTGTTCAGGAAATACTCCGGCTTTGATGCAGAGATAGGACGGTTTCATACCATGACGTTTATAATAAGGGTGCTGCCCCAAAATAGGCTGTGAAGTTCCCAGGGCGGGGTTTAAAATGCTGTATTCCACAAAAAAAGTGCGGGTCTCCTGCGTCGTGGAACAAACGCCCTGGAAGGAATGCCACCAGCGCATGTAGCCACGTTTTGCATCAGAACCCCGCAACATATATGCATTTCTTTTCAGATCAGATAAATTCATGGATCGAAGACTCCCCCGCTTTTGTACCCCTCAAAACAACATTTCGTAGATAATATGTATATTATAGTACTATATGTTGTGAATGACAAGAGTGTCGGAAGAATCTTAAGAAAATTTTACGTATTTTCCCGAATCCGGATATCTACAGCTACGTAATTATATTCTTTTTCGGGATTTTCGCCGGTAGTCAGATAGGCGAACAGCAGAGAAAGCGGCTTGCTTCCCTGGACTTTTGGCTGCTGACAGATGGTGGCGGCAATGGTGCCGTTTTCCAACATCTGCCGGGTGGTCGGGACCTGGTCAAAAGCGATGATCCGGATGGAACCTTTTTTCCCAAGGGCTTCCACACTGCGGCAGCCGCCGTAGACACCGCCGGCAGCAAAAAACAAAGCGTTAATCTCGGGATGAGCGGATAACAGAGCGAAGGTCTTTTCGTAGCTTTCGACTTCATCGTCATGGATTTCCACAGTGTCCACGATGTGAATCCGGTCAGAGTAGGGCTCCAGTGTTTTCAAAAATCCGGCAATGCGTTCTGTGTGGCATAAAATATTAGAGGAACCCGTGATAATACCGACATTTACGGCACCGGAAGTCATTAGCTGCAAAAGACCGGCAGCAGTGGCACCGCTGCGGGTATAATTGCTGCCGACATAGGCGATCCGTTTTGAGTTCTCTATATCAGTATTCAGGGTGACCACAGGAATCCCCTGCTCGTATAATCGATTAATACAGTCGCGGATGCGTTCATCGTTGTAAGGCGTCATGGCAATTCCGTTTACTTCTTCCGAAAGAAGTTCTTCGACAGCCAGCAGCTGCGCTTCTACGCCGAAAGAGATCTGTTTGGTGATCACGGTGCAGTTATATCCTGCGAGTTCTTCAGCCTTTTCGTTGATCCCCAGCAGGACATCCTGGAAAAACGGATTCCCGGTCGAAAAAAGAATGACTCCCAGCTTGAGCCTTTTTTTCTGTGCGGCCAGGACCAGACCGGCGCGATTGGGCTTATAATCCAGATCTCTGGCAATTTTTTTGATTTTCTCTGCGGTCTCCGGATTCACTGCTCCGCGGTCGTTCAATACACGATCCACCGTGCCGCGGGAGACACCGGCAAGTGCTGCGATTTCCTTGATGGTTGCCATAAAATATTCATGCCTTTCGGTTAACTGCAAACTTTCGGATACGTTACGGTATCTTGCTATAACGGTATCATATTTTCCCCGTGAAGTCAATGAAAGGAACGGATTTGTCCGGGCACGGAACGAGGTGTTCCGGGAGAGCCTGTAACCGGAATGCCACAAAAGGACACATCTTCACTTTTTAGTGAAAAAACAAGGAAAAATTAAAAAGTTCTACTTGAAAAACTTTCTCGGAAACGTTATGATAAGAATACAACGTGCACGAGCACGTAACAGAACGAAAACATTGGGATGCAGAGCAAAATAATGATGGGAGGAAGATTCATGTTATACATTGGAATCGATCTGGGAACCTCGGCAGTAAAACTGCTTTTAATGGACAGCGAAGGGAAGATCCGGAATATTGTATCCAGGGAATATCCGCTGTATTTTCCGCACCCCGGCTGGTCGGAACAGAAGCCGGAAGACTGGTACGAACAGACTGTGGAAGGCATAAAGGAGCTTTTGAAAGATGCAGATAAGAGTCAGGTGGCGGGCATCAGCTTCGGAGGACAGATGCACGGACTGGTTATCCTGGATGAGAAGGATCAGGTGATCCGTCCCGCAATCCTGTGGAATGACGGCAGAACCACGGAGGAATGCGATTATCTGAACAATGTGATCGGTAAGGAAAAACTTTCTGAATATACGGCGAACATTTCCTTTACCGGATTTACGGCACCGAAGATCCTCTGGGTGAAAAAGAACGAGCCGGAAAATTTTGCCAGAATAAAAAAGATCATGCTGCCAAAGGATTTCATTGCATATAAACTGACCGGAGTACATTGTACCGATGTATCCGATGCTTCCGGCATGCTGCTGTTTGATGTAAAGAACCGTTGCTGGTCGAAGGAAATGTGTGAGATCTGCGGCGTTACGGAAGACCAGCTGGCTGCCTGCTATGAAAGTTATGAAAAGGTAGGCTGTGTATTGCCGGAAGTAGCGGATGAACTGGGAATCCCTCATAATGTAGTGGTGGCAGCGGGAGCCGGAGATAATGCGGCAGCTGCAGTGGGAACCGGAACCGTCGGAGACAATATGTGTAATATTTCTCTGGGTACCAGCGGAACGATTTTCATTTCCTCCAATCATTTTGGCGTGGATCAGCACAATGCCCTGCATTCTTTTGCACATGCAGACGGACATTATCATCTCATGGGCTGTATGCTGAGTGCTGCTTCCTGCAATAAGTGGTGGATGGATGAGATCATCGGGACGAAGGATTATGCAGCGGAGCAGGCGCAGATTGAGAAGCTGGGTGAGAACCACGTTTATTTCCTGCCGTATCTCATGGGAGAACGTTCTCCTCACAATGATCCCAATGCCAGAGGTACTTTTATCGGCATGACCATGGATACTACCCGTGCCGATATGACACAGGCAGTACTGGAGGGCGTTGCGTTTGCACTGAGAGATTCCCTGGAAGTGGCAAAATCTCTGGGGATTCGTCTCGAACGTACCAAGATCTGCGGTGGAGGAGCCAAGAGTCCTCTGTGGAAGAAGATGATCGCCAATATCCTGAACCTGAAAGTGGATGTGATCGAGAGTGAAGAAGGTCCTGCCATGGGCGGTGCCATGCTGGCAGCGGTAGCCTGTGGGGAATATGCAAGCGTGGAAGAAATCGCTGAGAAGTTCGTCAAGGTCATAGGAACCGTAGAACCGGATCCGGAACTGGTGGCAAAGTATGAAGAACGTTATCAGAAGTTCCGCCGGATCTACCCGGCATGCAAGCCTTTGTTTGAAATCATTAAATAATGCCGTAGAAAAATCAAACAACAACATAATAAAACGAACCTCATAATTGGGGGATTGCGCTATAATAGAGAAAGGTTGGTAGAGAAAGATGCGTATTTTATCTGTAAAAGATCCTGCATTCCGCAAATATGGCAGAGTGATCAGCAACGTGGATTTCACGGAACTGGTGGAAGAGATGAAGAAGACTCCGATTCCTGACGGCGTGGTATATGAGCCGGGGATCAACGCACTGGAAGCACTGCCGGTGAAAAAGGAGCTGGAGGCGATCACTTACGGTGAGATGCCCGTACAGATTGGTTACTGCAACGGTCATAATTCTAAGCTTAATGCTGTAGAATACCACAGAAGTTCGGAAATCAATGTGGCAGCAACGGATGCTATTCTTATCCTGGGACAGTTAGCTGATGTAGCGGAGGATTTTACATACGATACTTCTAAGATGGAGGCATTTCTGGTACCTGCCGGAACCGGTGTGGAAGTATTTGCAACATCACTGCATTATGCTCCCTGCGGAGTGGATGGACAGGGATTCCAGGTAGCTATCGTGCTGCCGCAGGGAACAAATTATCCCTTGGAAGGAACACATCAGAAAGTAGAGCAGGGCAAGGCTCCCAGCGAAGATGCACTGCTTGCAGCTACGAACAAATGGCTGATCGGTCACGCAGAGGGCGGTCTTCCCGAGGGAAGCTTTATCGGTCTGACCGGTGAAAACCCGGATGTGAGCAAATAATGTAATGGCAAAGCAGTCCGCCTTGTGTAAGCAGGAGTGGAATTTGCAGGTGCAACAATGATTTGAACGTAGCTTCCGCTACAGGAAGGTATCGGAAGCTGCGGTAAAATAAATGGTATAGAGAAAAAGAAAACGAAAATAGGAGGATTACAAAATGAGTAATTTACCCGAAGTAAAAATTGGTGTTGTGGCAGTAAGCCGTGACTGTTTCCCCGAGAGCCTTTCCGTAAACCGCAGAAAAGCGCTGATGAAGGCTTATACCGAAAAATACGGTACCGACAGTGTATATGAGTGCCCGGTATGTATCGTAGAGAGCGAGATCCATATGGTACAGGCACTGGAAGATATCAAGAAGGCCGGATGTAATGCGCTTTGCGTATATCTGGGCAACTTCGGCCCCGAGATCTCCGAGACCTTACTGGCAAAGCATTTTGACGGTCCCGCAATGTTCATCGCGGCAGCAGAAGAGACCCAGAATGATCTGGTAGGCGGCAGAGGTGATGCTTACTGTGGTATGCTGAATGCAAGTTACAACTTAAAGCTTCGTAATATAAAAGCTTATATTCCCGAGAATCCGGTAGGAACCGCTGCAGAGTGCGCAGATATGCTGCATGAGTTTATTCCTATTGCAAGAGCCATTGTAGGACTGAGCGATCTGAAGATCATCTCCTTTGGTCCCAGACCTTTGAATTTCCTGGCATGTAATGCACCGATCAAGCAGCTGTACAACCTGGGTGTAGAGATCGAAGAGAACTCCGAGCTGGATCTGTTCGAAGCTTTCAAAAAGCATGAGGGAGATGAGAGAATCCCTGCGAAAGTAAAAGAGATGGAAGCAGAGCTGGGGGCCGGCAACAAGAAACCGGAAGTACTGCCGAAGCTGGCTCAGTATGAGCTGACCCTGCTTGACTGGATCGAGGCACACAGAGGCTATCGTAAGTATGTGGCTATCGCCGGAAAATGCTGGCCTGCATTCCAGACCCAGTTCGGCTTTGTTCCCTGCTATGTGAACAGCCGTCTGACCGGTATGGGTATCCCTGTATCTTGCGAAGTAGATATCTACGGATGCTTAAGCGAGTTCATCGGAACCTGCGTCAGTGCAGATACCGTTACTCTGCTGGATATCAACAATACGGTTCCCGATGATATGTATGAAGAGTCCATCAAGGGCAAGTTCAACTATACACATAACGATACCTTCATGGGATTCCACTGCGGCAATACCAACTCCAAGAAGCTGACTGCCTGCAACATGAAGTACCAGATGATCATGGCAAGAACCCTTCCCGAAGAGGTTACCCAGGGTACTCTGGAAGGAGATATCGTTCCCGGAGATATCACCTTCTACCGTCTGCAGTCCACCGCAGACAATAAGCTGCGTGCTTACATCGCACAGGGTGAAGTACTTCCCGTAGCTACCAGATCCTTCGGTGGTATCGGTATTTTCGCAATCCCCGAGATGGGACGTTTCTATCGTCACGTACTGATCGAGAAGAACTTCCCTCATCACGGCGCTGTAGCATTCGGACACTTCGGCAAGGCACTGTATGAAGTATTCAAGTATATCGGTGTACCCGTAGAGGATCTGAACTTCAACCAGCCGAAGGGAATGCTGTATCCTACTGAGAATCCTTTTGCATAAGAATGTGATTAACTGGCAAGTTAGTTAAGTAAGCCGTTCTCAAATCGCCGTAGCCCCGGCTGCATATAAGAAACGCTGACATCGTTTCCACTCGTAAACAGAGCGCAGCGGCACGTAAGCGAGGAAAGTACCCTCGCTAAGTGCCGGCGTCTGTTTACGGTCAGCTTATTCTTATATGC
>JBNMHS010000006.1:0-60214 GCA_050872885.1 Acetatifactor sp. | reverse complement strand
TCTACCATATACGATATCCACTTCTTTAGGGAATTCACACTCGGAGACGTTACAGCTTCCAGAAGGCATTCTGTTCGTTCCGGGAGTTCGTCCGGTTAGCCAATAATTATTCACTAACTTTCAATTTAATACTCTTCCGCAATATCAATCTCTTCCTGCTCAGCAGCAGTGGTATCCGCGGAATAAGGGGTTCTGTGCAGGTATGCCAGCCAGTAACCGCAGCCTACGATTCCGGCACCGCCCACGATATTGCCCAGGGTGATCGGCAGCAAAGCCTTTACAAGGAAATTGAACCAGGTCAGACTCTCTGCCGCAATACCGTATACCTGTGCCGTCAGCAGACCGCACACACCGAAATACATATCCGCAATACTGTGCTCAAAACCACACAGTACAAATAACATCACCGGCCAATAACTGGTCAGGAGCTTTCCGGATACTCTCTTCGCTGCAAAAGACATCCATACAGCGATGCAGACCAGAATATTACACAGGATGCCGCGTACAAACGCCTCGCCCACACTTAAATTTGTCCGGGACGCAGCAGCATTAACGATAGCCTGTGCCAGCTGTTCCCCGAAGAGATCCGGTGTCCGGCCGACAACTACCAGTACTGCCACGAAAGCAGCTCCGATAAAATTACCGATGTAAACAAACAGCCAGTTCTTCAGCATCTTCCATACTGTCACTTTTTTCTCCAATACTGCCAGTATGATCAGGTTATTGCCGGTGAAAAGTTCACTTCCCGCTACAAGTACCATAGCCATACCTGCCGGAAATACCGCAGCACCTACCAGCTTTGCCACCGAAGCAATACCGATGGTACTGGATGCTGTAGTGGAGGCGATCCCGGCAAAACCGATAAACATCCCGGCGAAGAATCCCAGTAAAATCGTTTTAAAAATCGAGAGATTTACCTTGTGAATTCCGACCTCTATATAGTTCCTTGCAATTTCCAAAGGTGAATGCATAACAAAATCCTCCTTACTTTTCAATCAGTTCCATCTTGCCATATTTTCAAAACTCTTGCAAGTAAATACGAAAAGAATATTTACCTCACTTGATTTTCGCACGTTAATTTGCTATAGTGTTTGAAGGACATAGCCGGTACGCATCGGCTTGGTTTATTATTCACGTAAAATACAGAATTGAGGAAATATTCATGAGTACTCTCACGTTTGGTTTTATCGGTCTTGGACTGATCGGTGGCTCCATTGCCCGGGCAATCCGCCGCAATCTCCCCCAGTCCCGGATCATTGCATACGATATCAATGCAGACACTCTGCGGGAAGCTTCCCAATGCGGCGTAGCCAATGCAGTCACCACCCACATCGACGCTTCCTTCTCCGACTGCGATTATCTCTTCCTCTGTGCACCGGTGCAGAAAAACGATGAGAACCTCTCTGCCGTAAAAAAGATTCTTTCACCGAAGACTCTTCTTACCGATGTCGGCAGCGTCAAGAGCGAGATTCATAAAGAGATACGGAAAGCCGGGCTGGAAGGACAGTTTATCGGAGGGCATCCCATGGCCGGAAGTGACCGCGTAGGTTTTATCAATTCCAAAGCCGTTCTTCTGGAAAATGCATATTACATTCTCACTCCCACGGATTCCGTTCCGGAGAATAAAGTCACGGATTACAAAAATCTGGTACAGCAGCTGGGTGCCATCCCTCTGATCCTGGATCCGGCACAGCATGATTATGTCACCGCCGCCGTCAGTCATCTCCCCCATATCATTGCTGCCTCTCTGGTAAATCTGGTACGGGACAAAGATTCCGAAGACGGACTGATGAAGATGATCGCGGCGGGCGGCTTCAAAGATATTACCAGAATTGCCTCCTCTTCCGCTGCGGTATGGCAGCAGATCTGCCTGACAAATACAGAAAATATCTCAGCGCTTTTATCCTCTTACATTGCTTCTCTGCAGGGGATTCAAAAAGAATTGGATGACAAAAGCAGTACTGACCTGTATCAGCTGTTCGACAGTGCCAGGATTTACCGCGATTCCTTTATCAATACTGCCAGCGGTCCGCTGAAATCATCCTATGCCATTACCATTGACATTGCCGACGAACCCGGTGAGATTGCCGCCGTGGCCACGATCCTTGCCCTGAAAAATATCAGTATCAAAAATATCGGCATCGTCCACAACAGAGAATACGAAGGCGGCGTGTTGCGCATTGAATTCTATCAGGAAGAAGCCATTGAGAAATCTACGAAAATCCTTCGTGAAAAGGGCTACAGCCTGCATGACAA
Source organism: Acetatifactor sp. (assembly GCA_050872885.1). Taxonomy (GTDB): domain Bacteria; phylum Bacillota; class Clostridia; order Lachnospirales; family Lachnospiraceae; genus Acetatifactor. The sequence goes on along the minus strand of JBNMHS010000006.1, from coordinate 57,958 downwards.
AAAATAAGCCAAAAAAGAGATCACCGGAGTGATCTCTTTTTTGATGTTCTCTTTTGTCTGAACCGTAATACCGCTTTCTCCGCACAGACACACAGAAACAATCCGAATGTGCCGCCACAGGTATCTAACACCACATCCGCAAAACATCCGTACCGTCCCGGAATAAACAGCTGATGGAATTCATCTGCCCCGGCGGAAATAAACACCCAGATCACGATCAACAGGTACAGTTTCCCATCTCTCTCCTTCCAGGGTCTCCACACCCCATACAGCAGTACTCCCATGCAGGCATATTCGGAAAAATGAGCGAATTTCCGAATCGGATGTTCAAAATAAGCGGCCATGCTGTCAATCACATTCTGCGTCCAGTGCTTTCCGGAGATAGCATTCAGAAACTCTGCACATTTTTCAGAAATCATGGAACTCAGCGAGCCGGATTCCTCACCGTCCTGTCCGGAGAAAGCAAAAATAAGCAGGTATAACAGCACAAGTAAAATAGCAGCCACGATACTGACTGCTATTTTACGCTTATTCCTTTTCATCATCGTTGATAGTCTGGTATACCCGGATCCTTGCAGCATCACTTTCCGACATGCCGATAAATACAGCTCCGTAGGCATAGGAATCTCCCTTCATCTCGATCCGGACGATTTGCAGGAATGCATGCAGTACCTCATGGGTCCAGATCATCAGATTGGATTCATACACTGCACCGATGCTCAATACTTCCTTGCACAAAAATCCAACACCGTTAGGAGAAACATCTACGATGTCAATACTGACTTCCTGCATATCTCCCTGATCCAGACGTTTTACCATCAGGGTGGAACTCATCTCTGTACGCTTGCTTCGTCTTCTTTCTTCCATTACTTTTCTCCTTTTACATCCGCAATAAACATTGCATCGCCAAAACTAAAGAAACGATATTTTTCACGAATAGCCTCTTCATAGGCATTCAATATATGTTCTCTTCCCGCCAGTGCCGATACCAGCATCACCAGCGTGGACTCCGGCAGATGGAAATTCGTGATCAATGCATCCAGAACCTTGAAACGATATCCGGGATAGATAAATATCTCTGTATTGTCACAGCCGGGCTGTACCGTGCCCTGCTCGTCCGCAGCACTCTCCACGGTACGGCAGCTTGTAGTACCCACACAGATCACACGACCGCCATTCTTCTTCGTCTCATTGATCGTGTTGGCTGCTTCTTCCGTCACCTGATAATACTCGGAATGCATATGATGCTCCAGCACATTTTCTTCCTTTACCGGACGAAAAGTCCCAAGTCCCACATGCAGTGTTACATAAGCGATCTTGATCCCCTTGTCTGCAATCTGCTGCAACAGTTCCCTGGTAAAATGCAGACCGGCCGTAGGCGCTGCCGCAGAGCCTTCGTATTTGGCGTAAACAGTCTGATAACGATCCTTATCCTTCAGTTTATGTGTAATATAAGGAGGCAATGGCATTTCGCCAAGCTTGTCCAGAACCTCTTCAAAAATCCCTTCATATTCGAAACGGATCAGCCGGTTCCCCTCTTCCACAGTTTCTAAGACTTCTGCCTTCAGCAGTCCGTCTCCGAAGGTCAGCCGCTGACCGGGCTTACATTTCTTGCCGGGCTTGACCAGCGTCTCCCAGACATCCGCTTCCTTCCGTTTTAATAAAAGCACTTCCACATGTCCGCCGGTGCCTTCCCGCTCTCCCAACAATCTCGCCGGGATGACTTTGGTGTTGTTCAGCACCAGGCAGTCTCCGGGATGAAGGTAATCGATAATATCACGGAAAATGTGATGTGAGATCTCACCGGTATTTTTATCCAGTACCAACAGTCTGGAAGAAGAACGATCCTCCAGAGGATCCTGGGCGATCAGCTCCTGCGGCAGATCAAAATAAAAATCTGATTTCTTCAGTTCAGTTGTCTCTGCCATTACAGGCTCGCTCCTTCCACAAATGCTTTATAGCCGCGATATGCCTCGTATACATCGGCCTTGCTGGTAGCTTCCCAGGGGGCATGCATATTCAGTACTGCCACACCGCTGTCAATGACGTTCATGCCGTACAGTGCCAGGATATAAGCGATAGTTCCGCCGCCGCCCAGATCTACCTTGCCAAGTTCTGCGGTCTGGAAGTTTACTTCTGCCTTGTCGAAAATATGGCGCAGATGAGCCAGATACTCTGCATTGGCATCATTGGAACCGGATTTTCCTCTGGATCCGGTGAACTTATTGATCACCATACCGCCACCCAGATATGCTACGTTTTTCTTGTCAAAGCTGGCGGCATAGGTAGGATCAAAAGCACTGCTGACATCAGAGGAAAGCATACAGCTGTGTGCCAGACATCTTCTCACATTCAGTTCGCTGTATTCTCCTGCCAGATTCATGACCTCTGCCACAGCATTTTCAAAGAAATGAGACTGCATGCCGGTAGCTCCTACGGAACCGATTTCTTCCTTATCCACCAGAATACAGCACATCGTACGCTCGGTCACATCGCTGTCCAGCATAGCCTGCATGGAAGTATAAGCACAGACTCTGTCATCCTGTCCGTAGGCAAGTATCATGCTGCGGTCAAAGCCTGCTTCTCTTGCCTTACCTGCAGGAACGATTTCTAACTCTGCAGAGATAAAATCATCTTCATGAATCTCATAGGTCTCTTTCAGGATATCCAGAACGCCCGCCTTTACTGCTTCTTTGCCGGCATGCTTTTCGTCCTTATCCTTTTTCTTGTCGATCAAAAGCGGCTTATTCCCTACGATAATATCCAAAGCCTCGCCCTCGATCACCTTGGCAGCCTTTTTCTCCAGCTGCTCCTGTGCCAGGTGGATCAGCAGATCGGATACGAAAAATACAGGATCATCCTCGTTCTCACCGATATTGACTTCTACACAGGTTCCGTCCTTTTTCACGATCACACCGTGAATGGCCAGAGGAATCGTTACCCACTGGTATTTCTTCACACCACCGTAATAATGGGTATCCAGATAAGCGAAACCGCCATCCTCATACAGGGGATTCTGTTTCACATCAAGTCTCGGACTGTCAATATGTGCTCCCAGGATATTCATTCCATCGATCATAGGCTTCTGTCCGATCTGGAACATCGCGATGGATTTGTTCATCCATACACTGTAAACCTTATCTCCGGTCTTAAGGGCAGCTCCCTCTTTGATCAGGCTCTCCAGTTCGCGATATCCGGCCTTTTCAATGGTATTTACTATGTTGTCGATACATTCACGCTCAGTCTTGCCGTTATCCAAAAACTCCCGATACTGTGCGTTTATTTTTTCCAATTCCTTTAATTGTCTGGAAGAATAGGTCTCCCATGTGTTTTTCTTTTCCATATTTATCCTCATTTCTACACTCGCTGTCCGCGAAATGCACTTTTTATGATTACTACAACAGGAGAGGCACAAAAGCCTCTCCTTATCAGTTTACTACATTTATGTTTACAGTTCAATTCCCATCTGTCGGATTTTGGTTACGAATGTCTTTGTTTTCTTCGGATCCGTCTGATCTGTCGGATTCTCTTGCGATTTTCTCTCACCAGTTCGCTTTGTGTGCTGGCACGATTCACCAGTGCTCTGTTCACAGGACGGAAATACCGATTCAGATACGCCCCGATCAAAATAATGTACATACAAAAATACATCCACAGCATAATGATCACGATAATGGCAAGACTGCCGTAGATACTATACCCGTTTCCGTAAGATACATACATGGAAAATCCCCAGGAAAAAACGCTCCAGACAACTGCTGCAAAACAGGCGCCGGGAATCTGCTCTGTGAATTTTAATTTTGTATCCGGTATGTAGGCATAAATCAGTCCGAACAACAGGATCAGCACCGCCCATACAAATAAGAAACGAAAATGCATCAGAAAGCTCACAAACATCTGCAGCTGCGGAATTCTGTGCAATGCAATATCTACCAGCTGGTTGCCGAACACCATCAAAAACAACGACAAGATCAGTACGACCAACATAATCAGCGTATAAAAGCTGGCAATAAAACGAATCACAAAATAATTACGTTTCTCTTCCACACCATTGACAGCATTTAATCCACGCATCAATGCCATAACGCCTTTTGCTGCCGACCAGATCATGGCGATCAGTGCCACCGACAGAATCCCCACCGAATTCTGATACACATCCACGACCAGGCTCTCCACCATGGCATCCGCAATATCCGGTGTCATATCCGTCAGCGCCGTCACCAGATTCTGCTCGGTAATGGGCGTATAGGGAATGATCGAGCAGACTACCATGAGCATCGGGATCACCGACAAAAACAGAAAGAACGCGGTGCTTGCCGCATAGGCACTAATATTCTGTTTTTTCATCTGTGCCGAAAAATCCAGCCAGATGCGAATCAGTTTCCGGAGCATATTTCACATCCCTCATAAAAAAAGTTAAGAATCTGTTCAGCGTTTAGTCCCTGTAATGCCATATTTTTGGCACCGTTCTGGCTCATTCCGACACCATGCCCGAATCCGCCGCCGATAATGTTATATCCTACCACATTTTTCTTATCATGGCTAGGTTCAATCACAAAAAAGCCGCTGGGAAGAAGGTTCGGCATGGATACCTCACTGCCATCCTGCCTGACCACTTTCGTCTCACCGTCACAAAGTACGGCTCGGATATTATATTCGGAGATCACCTTGAAGGTACCCTTGTCTGTGACGATCACAACTTCATCCGCCACGCCACCCGCGCCGCGTTTTACCACAGAAATATCCTTTACCTTAGAAAATGCTTTCACTTCTTGACTGATATAGTCACCGTCCTTCAGGGTAAGGATCAATCGTTCATTCGCCTGATAGCGTTTCTGAAGTGTCTCACACATCCGCTCTACATCGATTTCTTTTACCTGATAAGACCAGCGATACCAGGCTTCACGGGACTCATAATCTCCTGCCTGTGTGTTACTGATAAATTCTCTGAACGTATCTTCCTCACTCAGATTTTCTTCCTGTGTCTCCGGTATCTTCCCGTATCCGTCTGCCATTGTCTGTGTATGCTCTGTCCTGTCATTTTCTGTCTGTTCAAAATAGCTTGCATTCAGACGGTTGCTTTTCAGATAGGTGATTTTCTGCGCTTCTTCTGTTTTCCATACATTTGCCGTAGTGCCCACACCGCAGGATGTCGAATAATAATAGGTATTTGCCGGTGTTCCTTCGCTTGTCTGAATCAGGCTGCCATACGTCTCCTTCACTGCTGTTGTCGTGCTGTCAGATTCCGTAATATTGTTATAGACCTGATAAGAAGTACTATCGTCCACATGGGCACCGTACTGTGGATACGCAGCATGTAACATATGTCCGTAGGCATAAGTTCTGGCACAGATTGCCTGCGCCTTCAGGGCCTCTAACGGATAGGATGACGGCATCTCGCTGGGGACCACACTATAGAGATACTCTTCCAGCGGCAGTTCATTCACCACAGCAATTCCATCCTCTGTACGTAACAGTTCTATGTGCCCTCTGTAAGAAGGCGTTCCCTGACTTCTGTTCACATTGGTCAGCCGGATTCTGCCGGTTAGTGCCGCAGGTACGACATTGATCCTCTCTCCTGCAAAATACTCACTGTCTACTCCTATTGTAACTTCTTCTCCCTGTGTAAATGCATCCTCCCGCATCTCTTCTGTGTTTCCGTACTGTAACACAAAATCACAATCCGCCGTCAATGTCACTTCCCGGTGCAGAACGTCCGCAAAGTCCGAAGTTTTGAGCAATACCCGGATCTTTTCCATCGTTTCTTCTCTGGCTGACAGAATACCGCAGATCACACCATCCTCCCGGATGAAATCAGCATCCGCATAACCAAACCGCAGATCCGCTATGGTACACATGGCAAGCTCCCGATACAGACGGTACCCTTTATAATCCTCCGCCAGGGGGATCCTGCCCATTCCTTCGATCTCGATACCGCCTGCATCCGCCGATAACACCCGTCCTGTGATCTTATCTGTTTTCAGGGTCACTGCCGTCACCAGATCATCCGTAAGCTCAATGTCTGCCAGTTGTTCCCTCATCTCTTCCGGCGCAGGCAGAGTGTCTTCTGCCGCTGCATCTATGAACAGGGTCTTTCTCTCTCCGTCACAGAATATTGTGATCCGGTCAGTCTCCGCCTCTGGGATCCAGACATTCTTAAGCTCCTGTACTACCGGAATATGCTGCGGCATGGTCTCCTCCTGCTCCGGAATCGCTTCGTCTCTGCCCGTACAACTATGTAACAGGTTTATAAGAAGTAAAAAAAGAAGAAACGCCGTTCCCAATGCACACAGGTATTTCTTCAGCTGGATTCTCTGTTCCTTCGACAATTTATAATAATTTTCCAGTAATCTGTTTTTCTTCAATAGGATTCCCACCAATCTAACCAATTTACTCAGACTTAAAAGAGCAGTCCCAAAGGACTGCTCTCTCATTTGTATTGTTATCCCCAAAATGCCGCCTCTTGCCTTTTGACTCCTAGCAATGCTAGGTGGGTAACCGCAACCAACCTTTTGCCTTCCCTTCCAATCCTCCTTGCGGAGTGAGGGCTTGACAGCCACTTGGCAATATAGGAATCCCGTTTAAAGTAAATGTAGGTTCAAAACTGACAAGAGTTATCGTGCATCTCAGGTTAAGTATATTATAGCGAGTTGAGGTTCATTTTACAACTGTAAATTTTACCAAAAAAGAAAGCTGCCTCCGAAGAGACAGCCTTCCGCTATTTGCATTTTGTAATGTAAGATTACAGCTGAGGACCAGCAGCAACCAGAGCCTTACCTGCATCATTGCCTTCGTATTTAGCGAAGTTCTTGATGAATCTCTGAGCCAGATCCTTTGCCTTCTCTTCCCACTGGGAAGGATCAGCATAGGTATCTCTGGGATCCAGAATACCGGTGTCAACGCCAGCCAGCTCGGTAGGAACTTCGAAATCGAAGTAAGGGATCTTCTTGGTAGGAGCGGTCTTGATAGCGCCATCCAGGATAGCATCGATGATACCACGGGTATCCTTAATGGAGATACGCTTGCCGGTTCCGTTCCATCCGGTGTTAACCAGGTATGCCTTAGCACCGTTCTTCTCCATCTTTTTAACCAGCTCTTCTGCATACTTTGTAGGATGCAGCTCCAGGAATGCCTGGCCGAAGCAAGCAGAGAAGGTAGGGGTAGGCTCGGTAATACCACGCTCGGTACCTGCTAACTTAGCAGTGAAACCGGACAGGAAGTAGTACTGGGTCTGCTCCGGAGTCAGAGTAGATACGGGAGGCAGTACGCCGAATGCATCAGCAGACAGGAAGATTACGTTCTTAGCTGCAGGTGCAGAAGAAATAGGACGTACGATATTCTTAATATGGTTGATAGGATAAGATACACGAGTATTCTCGGTAACGCTCTTATCGTTGAAATCAATCTTGCCGTTAGCATCAACGGTTACGTTCTCAAGCAGAGCATCTCTCTTGATTGCGTTGTAGATGTCGGGCTCGGAATCCTTGTCCAGGTTGATAACCTTAGCGTAGCATCCACCTTCGAAGTTGAATACGCCGTTGTCATCCCAGCCGTGCTCGTCATCACCGATCAGCAGACGCTTAGGATCGGTAGACAGGGTTGTCTTACCGGTTCCGGACAGACCGAAGAAGATAGCGGTGTTCTCACCGTTCATATCGGTGTTTGCGGAGCAGTGCATGGAAGCGATGCCCTTCAGAGGCAGGTAGTAGTTCATCATGGAGAACATACCCTTCTTCATCTCTCCGCCGTACCATGTATTAATAATAACCTGCTCACGGCTGGTGATATTGAAAGCTACACAGGTCTCAGAATTCAGACCAAGTTCCTTGTAATTCTCAACCTTAGCCTTGGATGCGTTGTAAACTACGAAATCAGGCTCGAAGTTCTTCAGCTCTTCCTCGGTGGGTTTGATGAACATGTTGGTTACGAAATGAGCCTGCCAAGCTACCTCAACGATGAAACGGATAGCCATGCGGGTGTCCTTATTAGCACCGCAGAATGCATCTACAACGAACAGTCTCTTGTTGGACAGCTCCTTCTTAGCGATATCCTTTACAGCAGCCCATGTTTCCTGAGACATACGATGGTTGTCGTTCTTGTACTCATCGGAAGTCCACCATACAGTGTTCTTGGAGTTCTCATCTTCAACGATGAACTTATCTTTGGGAGAACGTCCTGTATATATACCGGTCATAACATTTACCGCACCGAGTTCGGTCTCCTGACCTTTCTCGTAGCCTTTCAGTTCAGGCTTCATCTCTTCTTTGAATAATTCTTCATAAGAAGGATTGTGAACGATTTCTGTGGTTCCAGTGATGCCGTACTTGCTTAAATTGATCTCTGCCATCTTACATTAACCTCTTTCCTTTTTATTTATGTGTGTCTTTATCTTCTGCCACATCGTCTGTATTATCTCAAACCAAAGTAGAAAAGTCAAGAAACCGTTAAAAATTTTATACTGATTTTATATTCTGACAATAATTTTACTTATAATTTTCTTTTTCTTCTGTTTGAGCAGTCTCCACTGCGTAATTAACAACTTGTTTCCTTCGCAAGCCACTCTTTTTCCTCTTCGTTCAGATAAGGGGAAATCTTCTCGTAAACGGTCTTCTGGTACTCCCTCAGATACTTTTTCTGGGTATCGTTCAGGTACTTTTCTTCGATAGCTTCCATGTCAATCGGTACCCAGGTGAGGGTCTCAAAATGCATGAACTGGCCGTATTCGTTCTTCACATCATTTTTCGCAACCATGACATTCTCAATACGGATGCCGTGACTGCCCTGGATATATACGCCGGGCTCGTTGGTGATATCCATACCGTCCTCGAACACAGCTTCCACCATGCCGCCGGTAAATCTCCAGCGCATGTTCTGGGGACCTTCATGAACATTCAGAATATAGCCGACACCGTGACCGGTTCCGCACTGATAATCGATATCCATATCCCAGATGGGCTGTCTTGCCAGAATATCCAGATTCCGTCCGGTACAGCCATAGAGCCAGTGCGCATGGGTCAGCTGCATCACAGCAGCAGCCACCATGGTATAGTGTTTCTTAATCTCCTCCGAAACGGGCCCCAGCACGATCGTTCTGGTCACATCTGTAGTTCCGCCCAGGTACTGTCCGCCGGAATCTACCAAAAGCATACCTTCCGGTTCCAGCGTCGCACAATTCTCCGGTGTTGCTTCATAGTGCATCATAGCCGCATTGGACTTGTAACCCGCAATGGTCGGGAAAGACAGATCCAGGAATTCCGGAATCTCTCTTCTCTTCTGTTCCAGGTAATCCGCTGCGATAACTTCTGTAATTTTCTCTTTTCCCACATGCGTCTTCAGCCAGTAGATGAATTTTGTCACTGCAACACTGTCCTTCAGGTAGATATCCTTCATCCTCTCTAGTTCCACGGGATTTTTGATAGCCTTTAACAATTCGGTGGGATTCTTGGACTCTACCGGATGCTGATCCTTCTGCAGGGTCTTGTATAAGGTATAGCTGCAATATCTGTTATCCACAAGGATTGCATTGCCCGCGGGAAGTGCCTTTAGGAAGTCTACGATCGTGTCGTATTCCCTTACCTCGATACCATGAGCTGCCAGATACTCCGTCACCCGGACATCCAATGCCTTCTGCTGTATAAACAGTGTAGCGGTGCTCTCTGTGATATAGCCATAAGACATTGCCACAGGATTACATTCCACATCACATCCACGAATATTAAAAAGCCACATCAAGTCGTCCAGTTTGGTCAAAAGCAGTGCGTTGGCGCCTTCCTCTGCCATCTTCTCCCTGGTCTCTTTCAGTTTCTCTTCTACACTCTTACCGGCAATTTTTTCTTCCAGTACCGTTACCTTTCCGGCGGGGAAGTCGGGTCTGTCCTTCCAGATGCTTTCTGCAAGATCCTTCTCATAAGCAATGCGTATCTGCTTCTTCTCTAGTACTTTTTCGTACTTTTTGCCATCCATGGCAGCAATCACTCTGCCGTCAAAGCCCAAAGTCTGTCCCTGCTGCATATGCTGTTCCAGAAATTCCTCAATGGTGGGAACACCTTCGTTCAACATTTTGAACAGTTCTACTGTGGTTCCTTCCAGTTCACCGGCTGCCTGTATGAAATATCTGCCGTCAGTCCACAGTCCAGCACCGTCTTTCCATACTAACAGGGTTCCGTTGGAGCCGGTAAAATTGCAGAAATATTCTCTTACCTTAAAATAATCGTTCACATATTCGGAATTATGAAAATCTGCCGTGGGCATCATGTAGAAATCAATACCCTCTTCCTGCATCTTCTTTCTGAGAAGTGCAAGTCTGTCCTGAATCACTTTGTTCTCCACTTTTTTATCCTTGCCTTTCGTCTTTCTTTGTCGTTCGGCTGGTCGCCTTAAGCATTAATATCCTTCCGTAAGTTCTCCCTTACACAATCCCACTGCCCTGGATGTGCCGATACGGTCACAGCCAAGTTCCAAAAACATCTCCAGATCTTCCATGCTTGAGACGCCGCCGGCCGCCTTGATCCTTACATCAGGGCCGATATACTTTTTAAATAATTCCACATCTTCTTTTGTGGCGCCACCGGTTCCGAAACCGGTAGAGGTCTTGATGAAGTCTGCTCCCGCATTCGTCACCGCCTTACACATGGCGATTTTTTCTTCTTCATTCAGATAACATGTCTCAATGATCACCTTAAGAATATGATCACCACACTCCTTTTTCAGAGTCCGGATCTCATCCTCCACTTTATCAAACAGACCATTTTTTACATCGCTGATATTAACCACCATATCGATCTCGTTGCAGCCGTCCTCCAGTGCTTTCCTCACTTCAGCCACCTTTGCTTCCGTCACACTGTATCCCAACGGGAATCCCACTACGGTACATATGTTGATCTTATCTCCGTAAGTGTCATGGATCCGCCTGATATAGCAGGGTGGAACGCAGACACTGGCGGTATGGTACTGAATCGCCTCATCACATAATTTTTGGATATCTTCCCACGTGGCAAATGCCTTCAGCTGTGTATGATCCACTTTTCCAAGCATTTCTCTTGCTGTCATATTTTCCGCTCCTTTTATTTTCTTTATTTTCAAAAACTTTTGTTAATCCGCGCTAACCTTTCCTATTATAGCAAAGAACCGTTTTAAGATAAAGGGGAATTTTTTGCATAAAAAACACGCTGCCCATATCCCGGCAACGTGCTTTTATCGTTCATTTTCATAAATACAACAGTATTATGCAAGCATCATTCTGTCATTGGCAAATTCACCGCCGCTTACCTCTTCGAACTTAGCCAGCAGATCCTTGACCTGAAGATTTTTCTTCTCTTCACCGGCCACATCGTAAATCACCTTGCCTTCGTGCATCATGATCAGACGATTTCCATGAGCGATCGCATCCCTCATGTTATGGGTAACCATCATTGCCGTCAACTGATTCTCGGCAATGATCTTATCACTGATTTCCAATACTTTAGCCGCGGTCTTGGGATCCAGTGCTGCTGTATGTTCATCCAAAAGCAGCAGTTTCGGCTGTTTCAATGCTGCCATCAGCAGAGTGATTGCCTGACGCTGACCACCGGACAGCAGACCTACTTTACTGGTCATACGGTCTTCCAGTCCCAGACCAAGTGTCTGCAGTTTCTCGCGGAACAGTTCTCTGTCTTCCCGGGAGACACCCCAGCGAAGGGTTCTCTTCTCGCCACGCCGCAAAGCAATGGCCATATTCTCCTCGATATCCATGGTAGCCGCTGTTCCCGTCATAGGATCCTGGAACACTCTCCCCAGATACTTTGCTCTTTTATGCTCCGGCAGGCCTGTGATATCCGTACCGTCTATAATGATCTTACCGGAATCAATGGGCCATACTCCGGCAATAGCATTCAGGGTAGTTGATTTACCCGCACCGTTTCCTCCGATGATGGTCACAAAATCTCCGGGATTCAGATTCAAGTTTACTCCGTTTAAAGCTACCTTCTCATTAATGGTGCCTCTGTTAAATACTTTATGTACATCCTGTATTTCCAATGCGTAAGCCATTACTTTGATGCTCCTTTCCGAAGTGTTCTCTTCTCCTTTAAATAAGGGATTGCCAGGAAAATGGCAACTACGATAGCGGAGAACAATTTCATATCCTCTGAAGGCATCTTCAGCCACAGTACGAACTGATATACCATGTAATAGATCACAGCACCCAGAATGACAGATGCCAGTGTAAACGCAAACGCGAGCTTTCTCTTGCTGGCAAATTTACCGAAGAGGACCTCTCCGATGATCACTGCGGCCAGGCCGATAACGATAGCGCCTCGTCCCATATTGACGTCGGCAGCTCCCTGAAACTGACCGTACAGAGCACCGCACAGTCCTACCAGACCGTTGGAGATCATCAGTGCCAGTACTTTGATAAAGTTTGTATTGATACCCTGTGCTCTTGCCATATTGCCGTTACAGCCCGTAGCACGGATAGCATGTCCCTGCTCAGTTCCGAAATACCAGTACATTACAGCGATCAGTACCAGTAAAAATACGATCATTCCGAGGAAAAAGATCACTCTGCTGGCTGAACCGTCCGTCACATACCGCAAAGACACTACCAACGGATAATTGTCTACACTGACCGGCTGATTTGCTTTTCCCATAATATTCAGGTTGATGGAATACAGGGATATCTGGGTCAGGATACTTGCCAGGATTCCGGGGATTCCCAATGCGGTATTCAGAAGTCCCGTTACCATACCTGCCAGTGCTCCCGCCAGGAATGCAATCGGCAATGTGACCAGGGGAGAAACCCCACCGCGGATCAGCATTACGGATACCGCTGCGCCGGTGGCTATAGAGCCATCTACGGTCAGATCCGCAAAATCCAGCAGTCGGAAAGTAATATATACTCCCAGTGCCATGACTCCCCAGATCATTCCCTGTGCTATGGATCCCGGCATTGCCCTGAACAGGGAAAGGGGATTCAGTGACATAAAGTAAGACATTTCTTTTTCCTCCTAAAACTCCAGATAGGGATATCGCTATTATGCGCTATCCCTATCGAAGTATATTTTGTTAGAGTCGTACGTAAATACTATTGATAAAAGACTTACTGAATTGCTACATAATCATCGGGAACGGTGATACCCAGTTCCTCACAGATCTTAGCATTGTACTTCTTGGTAACATTGGGAGCATAACGTACATCCATAGTGGTGATGTCTGCACCCTCAGCCAGGATTTCGTAAGCCATCTCACCGGTAGCATATCCAAGATCATAATAGCTGATGGATAAGGTAGCTACGCCACAACCGTTGCAGATACCCTCTTCACCTGCGATTACAGGGATCTTAGCGGGTGCTACTACATTGTAAACAGTCTCGGTTACGGATGCCAGTGTGTTGTCGGTAGGAATATACAGAACATCGCACTCTCCCGCAGCTGCTGTTGTAACAGACTGTACTTCGTTGGTATCAGCGATCGCATACTCTTTATAAGCAATACCGTCCTTGTCCAGAGCAGCCTCGAACAGCTGAATCTGATACAGAGAGTTTGCCTCTGCGGAACAATATAACAGACCAACCTGCTTTACATCCGGGAACAGTTCCTTTAACATAGCTTCCTGCTCTTCAATAGGAGCCAGATCGGAAGTACCGGAAATATTTCTGCCGGTAGCACCGGACCAGTCGGAAATCTCAAGTGCGGTTGCATAATCGGTTACGGAAGTTCCTAAAATAGGAATCGTAGTGGTAGCTGCCGCTGCACTCTGCAAAGGAGAAGTTGCATTTGCAAGGATCAGATCCACACCGTCGGATACGAAACCGTTACAGATGGTTGCTGCGGTGGTCTGCTCACCCTGTGCATTCTGCAGATCAAATTTTACATTGTCACCAAGCTTATCTTTTAATGCATCCTGAAAGCCCTGTGTAGCTGCATCCAGAGCTTCATGCTCCACTAACTGGCAGATGCCGATGTTATACACCTTGCCGTCTGCGGAAGCTGCGCCGGTGGCTGCTTCACTCTGAACTTCGCCGGTAGCTGCTGCAGTGGAAGCTGTTCCGTTATCGGTGCTGCCACAGCCTGTCAGGACAGATGCTGCCATTACTGCTGTAAGTACTACAGATAATAATTTCTTTTTCATAATAAATGCCCTCTTTTCTGCGAATCATCCGATCCGTTTGCTGTAGTGCATAGGCGCTTTAAATCATCAAAGCGTTACACTGGTAAATATCATACCCCATAAAAGGACATTCGTCAATCAAATTTCATCGATGCTTTGAATAATAACGATCTATTTTTTAGATATTGTCTTTCTTCACTACTTCTCCGGGTTTCTTGAAGATATGCCCGGCGGGGATCACACCTCTGACACAGGAAGTAGGATATACATTGGAGTTCCGTCCGATAACAGTTCCGGGATTTAATACACTGTTACAGCCTACTTCCACATGGTCACCCAGCATGGCACCCATTTTCTTCAGACCGGTCTCGATCTTCTCTTCTCCGTTCTTTACAACCACGAGAGTCTTATCACTCTTCACATTGGAAGTAATGGATCCGGCTCCCATATGGGACTTAAATCCCAGTATACTGTCTCCCACATAATTATAATGAGGCACCTGTACTTTGTTGAACAGAACAACGTTTTTCAATTCGGTGGAATTACCGACTACCGCACCCTTTCCCACAATAGCATTGCCACGGACAAAGGCACAATGACGGATCTCCGCCTCTTCATCAATGATCAGTGGACCGTTCAGGCAGGCAGTGGGTGCTACCTTTGCGTTCTTCGCCACCCAGATATCCTCGCCTCTTTTTTCATAGATCTCTTCCGGAAGTCTTTTCCCCAGCTCCAGGATAAAATCGTGAATTCTGGGAAGCACCTCCCATGGATATTCCGCCTCGGTAAACAGATCTGCTGAGATCGTCTCTGTCAGATCATACAGATTTTCGATTGTAATATTTTCCATGATAGTCTCTCCTGTCTTTATTCGTTATTTTTTGTATTGGATTGTCTGGTCTTCTTCTGATAAAAGCTCTCCGTGGCCTGGAACTGTCTCCATAATACTCCCTGATTGTTCAGGCTTCGTACCGCTACCGTTCTCCTGCCCACGAAATCCGTCAGTTTTCCCATGTACTCTTCCGGTGTGATCACACCATCAGCCACCATGGTAAGCCCCTTTTCCCAGCTGGCCGTCAGCGCCGGGTTTAACAGTGGACGGATGGAATCCGATACCACGTCATAGATCATCTCCCCCATCTGGGTAGGCGTCAGCACCTGGGTCTTTTTATTTAATGCCAGATACTCAATATTCACCAGTTTCTTAAGGATTTCCGCCCTGGTAGCACTGGTGCCGATGCCGCTTCCCTTGATCTGGGCCCGCAGCTCTTCATCCTCAATAAACTGTCCCGCATTTTCCATGGTCAGGATAATGCTTCCGGAAGTATACCGCTTGGGCGGAGACGTTTCACCTTCCTTGATCTCATAAGTATCCGCAGTCAGAGAATCTCCTTTTTTCAGATGCATCAGCAAGTCTGTAAGCTCCGCATCACATTTCTCATCAACGCTTTCGTTCTCTCCCTCTTTTTCATCCTTCGGCGCCGTATTCTCCTTTTTAAAAGAAAAGTTCGTCACCTTAAGATATCCTTCCTGCACCAGTACCTTAAAACCGGCAAAGAAACTTTCATCCTTTACCTTCACTGTCAGAGAAAACTTCTGATACACAGCCGGAGGATAGAATATACTTAAGAACCTCCGGACAATGACTTCGTATACCTTTGCTGCCGTCGGTGCCAGTCCCGCGAGATTATTCAGTCCCTGTCCCGTAGGAATGATTGCATAGTGATCCGTGATCTGCTTATCGTTCACATAACGGGTCTTTGCGATATTTTTATAATTCCCCTGCTCTAAAACTTCCTTTGCAAAAGGAGCCGCCAACGCATAATTGCGAAGGCCTCCGATGTTTTTATGAATCTCCTTCGCCACCGCTGTAGACAGGACTCTTGCGTCTGTTCTGGGGTAGGTCGTCATCTTTTTTTCATATAATTCCTGCACGATCCGCAGGGTTTCGTCCGGACTGATCTTAAAGTACTTGGAACAGTCATTCTGCAATTCCGCAAGATTATACAGAAGCGGTGCATTCTTATTTTCTTTCTTCTTCTCGATTCCCGTGACGGTCACAGGTCCTGCCGGTTCTCCGGTAAGCTGTGCGATCAGCTGTTCGGCATCCTCTTTTTTCTTAAATCCGTTCTCCTTGTATAATGCCGGAGAATTATAATATTTCGAGCCTTCCACCGCTCTCCACTCTGCGGTAAACGGCTTCTCGCGCAGTTTAAAATTACCGATCACACGATAAAAAGGGGTCTTGGTAAACGAACGGATCTCACGCTCTCTGTTCACGATCATTCCCAATACACAGGTCATGACACGTCCCACAGAGATCACTGCCCGGTCTCTTTTCAAATATCCCTTTACTGTGTTGCCGTATTTCAGCGTCAGCGCTCTGGAAAAATTAATACCCATCAGATAATCTTCCTTTGCCCTCAGATAAGCGGCATTCCCCAGATTATCATAAGCCGAAAGGTCCTTGGCCTCCCGGATCCCGCGCAGGATTTCCTCCTCCGTCTGAGAATCGATCCATACCCGTTTCCGCTCTTTGCCATGCACCCCGGACATCTGTTCCACCAGACGGTAGATATATTCTCCTTCCCGTCCGGAGTCCGTGCAGACATAGATCGTCGTGACATCCGGACGGTTTAACAGTGAACTTACGATCGTATACTGTTTTTTTGCGCTTTCTATGACTTCGTATTTGAAATCCGTCGGCAGAAACGGAAGGGTATCGAAACTCCATCTCCGGAATTTCTCATCATACACTTCCGGATAACTCATAGTCACCAGATGCCCGACGCACCAGGTAATGATGGCTTCTTCCGATTCCAGATAACCGTCTTTGGAACGCATATTATATTTTAAAGCGTTGGCAAATTCTCTTGCCACGCTGGGTTTCTCTGCAATAAATAAATTTTTACCCACGTAATACCCATCTTTCCTGTGTTACAGTTCCTCATCCACGGAGTAAAACTGTATCTGTACAGTACCTTCCGTTAATGTTTTTTCATATCCGGCCTCACCGAATACCAGGATGCCGTCCGCAGTCACATGCTCTCTTTTCATAGCCTTCTGCAGTACATCATAATCTTCCGAAGTATAACATACCGTACCGGAATAATCTACCACTATCTTTCTGCCGTTTTCCTCACTGCACAGAAAATAAATTTTCCCCTGTCTGCTGTTCCAGAGACTGAGCGTCCTGAAGCGTCCCTGCAGCATCTCCTGACATATCCTCCGGTAGGCTGCCAGCTGAAAAGCATTATAATCGTCTCTGACATATTTTTCATAAAAGGCTTTGCCGCCTTCTGCCTGCAGGAAAGTCCGGTGTGAAAACAGATACCGGAAATAAAACCGCACAAAAGCATTACTGATCTCATAAGTACCGGGCAGTACCTTCTCTACCTGTTCCAGTTCCATCAGATTCTTCAGGTATACACTAATCTTCGCCCGCGAAAATCCGGTATGTGCATACATATCGTTCAGTTTCCCGCAGCCTTCCTCCGCCAGTGTCGCCAGGATCGTATCATAAACCGCCGTTTCCCGCAGTTCCTCTGACTGCCATCCGATCATAAGTTCCGGTAAAAAACTGTTCTTCTGCAAAAAAATGCGAATCAGGTTCTCCTCTGCGGAAGCTTCCGGATCCAACAGGCGCCACAACCCCGGCAGCCCTCCCAGTGCCGCATACAGTGCAATGCTCTCCTGTACCGTATATCCGGAGAAAATCCTGCGCATGGCAGAAAATGGCAGTTCCTTGACTTTTAAAAATCCGCTGATGGAGAACGCCAGATTTCCCACTTTCGAGATCATGCTGTTCTCAACCCAACCGGAAGCATAAGTAGTCAAAATCACCAGAAGTTCCTCCCGGCTCTCCTTCAGGAAGCGGATCAGTTCCTGCAAAAAAGAGACATCTCCCTTGCATAAATACTGAAAGTTTTCTATGAGCAGCACTCTTTTCGTCACTGCCGCCCCGTTCTCACGCACCGTCAGACATTCCAGCAGTTCTCGCCAGGAAGGATAGACAGGAAGTTCTCTTCCCCGGCTTCGGAGCTCCTGTCCCCACAGATATTGCTGTTCTCTGACAGAACAATTTTCCGCGGTATAGCACAGACTCTCTTTTTTCTCCGTAAAAGCGGTTAAGAGAGCCGTCTTACCAACGCCTCTCTGTCCGTACACCACCAGGATCTGACTTCCTGCCTTCTTATAATGATTTTCCAAAAAAGCTGTTTCCTGTTCCCTTCCGGTCAACATAGCAATCTCTTTCTTTCCGTATCTGTTCATCCGTTACGCAGCCCCGGTTCAATAAATCTTCTGCAGCAGTTGTTCGATTTCTTCCTGCGACAGCGGCTTTCCAAACAGATAGCCCTGGATAATATCACATCCGATGGCGCGCAGATACTTATACTGTTGTTCTTCCTCTACTCCCTCGGCAATGGATTCAAACCCCAGGGATTTTACCATGCTGACGATAGACTCCGTAATAATACGGGTCGCAGAATCCGTCAGCAGTGTGTCAGTAAAGGACTTATCAATTTTCAACGTATTGATGGGCAGCTTTTTCAGATACGACAACGAAGAGAATCCCGTTCCGAAATCATCCAGCGAAATCCGGATACCGTATTCCTTCAGCAGCTGCATTTTTTCTGTGACAGCGGTAAAATCATCGATCAGTATGCTTTCCGTGATCTCCAGTTCGATCTCATCCGGAGATACCTCATACTTATGAATCATGTTCAAGAGTGAATCTACAAAATCATCCTTCTGATACTGAAGCGCGGAAATATTGACAGACAGCACAAAAGGTACCCCGTATCGGTTTCTCCATTCTGAAAATGTCCGGATACTTTGTTCCAGCACCCAGTTGCCTATCGGGATGATCGTTCCGTTCTTTTCGGCAATGGGAATAAACTTTGCCGGGCTGATCATCCTGCCACTGCCATCTTTCCAGCGGATCAGCGCCTCGACCCCTCTCAGTTTTTTATTGCCTGCGTAATACTGCGGCTGATAATATAAAAGGAAATTATTATCAAATACCGCCTCTTTTAATTTACTGTCCAGTTCCACATTTTTCAGGAAATCATTCAGTATAGGGGTGTCAAAATACTGAATCCGGTTCTTTCCGAGCGCCTTGCCTTTAAACATTACGATTTCAGCGCAGTTGATAAGCTCCAATGCGGAAGACGCAGCTTCCGGATATTCCGCCACTCCGACGCTTACCGTAATATTCAGTACCTGTCCGCCCACCAGATAAAAGGGTTCTCTGGTCCGTTTCACGATCTCCTTATGAACAGCTTCCACACTCTTATTGCCGCACGGATCATAGATTGCCATGCAGTAAACGTCACTGGTCAAATGACATACAATAACATCGTCATTATTAAATTCCTTCAGGAAAGAACCAAACTGCTGTACCAGTTCATCTCCGGCCACAATTCCAAGTCCGTCGTTTACTTTGCGGAAATCATCAATATCAATAACAAGCACACTGACCAGCCGGTTGTCTTCTTTTGCGCGGCGAAGGAATTCTGTCAGCAGACGTACAAAATAATTACGATTGTACAATCCCGTCAGTCCATCATAATATGCCATATAAAGAAGTTCTTCGTTCTGCGTCTTCTGTTTTGTGATATTCTGTACCACAATGATCTGATCCGCCGGTCTTGTGTCCTCGTAAAAGATCCTGCAGGAAAACTGCAGCCAGGTCTTTTTTCCTTTCATCATACATTCAACAGAAGAAGTTTCCTGACCGCTTTTCTCCAAAAACAGCATATCCCTCAGAGGAAGTACATATGGCTCATCTACCATCTCCTGAAATTTGACAAAATCCCGTCGGTCACGAATCTGAAAGTCAAAAAAATCTTCCCATTTTCCCAACATCGTGACAGTATTCTTTTCAAAGGAATAATAGATGTAAGCATAATCCATGGTATCGCACAGCAGACGATACATTCTCTCCCTTGCGCTCAGCTTTTCATTCATTGCGCGCATAAGATCCAGCTGATAGTGTAACTCGTTCATAACCCCACTCACCCTTTATTTTTTGGTGATGTAACCCTGTGCTTTTAAAAGTTCTGCGCAAAGCAAAGCTCCCCCAGCCGCTCCGCGTAAAGTATTATGTGATAACCCTACGAACTTATAATCATATACTGTGTCTTCTCTCAGACGGCCCACACTGATTCCCATTCCGTTTTCAAAATCAACATCCAGAGCGACCTGAGGTCTGTTATCCTCTTCCAGATACTGGATGAACTGCTTCGGTGCGCTGGGAAGTCCCAGTCTCTGAGGCTCACCGCTGAAAGTAACGAGTTTCTCGATCAGCTGCTCTTTGGTAGGCTTCTTGCGGAATTTTACAAATACAGCTGCCGTATGTCCGTTCAGTACCGGAACACGGATGCACTGGCAGGTGATCACGGGAGAAGTTGCGGGAACGATCTTGTCTCCTTCGATCTTACCCCAGATACGTAAGGGCTCCTTCTCACTCTTCTCTTCCTCGCCGCCGATGTAAGGAATGATATTGCCTACCATCTCGGGCCAGTCTTTAAAGGTCTTGCCTGCGCCGGAGATTGCCTGATAAGTAGTAGCTACCACTTCATAGGGCTCAAACTCCTTCCATGCGGTCAGGACCGGTGCATAACTCTGAATGGAACAGTTGGGTTTTACCGCGATAAAACCTCTGGTGGTTCCAAGTCTCTTCTTCTGGGCATCAATGATCTTAAAATGCTCAGGGTTGATCTCAGGCACTACCATGGGTACATCCGGAGTCCATCTGTGGGCACTGTTGTTGGATACTACAGGGGTCTCTGTCTTGGCATATGCCTCTTCAATGGCCTTGATCTCGTCCTTGGTCATATCAACGGCACTGAATACGAAGTCAACCTGAGAAGCTACCTTCTCCACTTCATTGACATTCATGACTACCAGCTTTTTAACAGCCTCGGGCATAGGTGTGGTCATCTTCCAGCGGTCTCCCACTGCATCCTCATAAGTTTTGCCCGCGGAACGGGGGCTGGCTGCAATGGTCGTAACTTCGAACCAGGGGTGGTTCTCCAGCAGAGAGATAAATCTCTGGCCTACCATACCGGTACCGCCCAGGATACCTACACGTAATTTTTCACTCATTTTTCATTTCCTCCTCAAGCTTAGTGCAATTCCTTTTTATCTGCAAAAGACCCGTTGTGCATCCTATGATCACATACGGTCTTCCAAAGACTGTTGATACTCTTCGATCGCGTCACTCTTCAGATACTCTTTATGTTTCTCAATGACCTGTTTCATCATTTCCGCACCCGGTGCACCGATGGTCAGTCGCTTCTCCACGCAGGTCTTTAAAGAAACCGCATCATAAATATCCTCATCAAACTTGTCACTGATGGAACGCAGTTCTTCCAGACTTAATGCATCAATGGACGTATCTTTCTCGATGCAGTACAATACCAGTCTGCCGATAATACCATGGGCATCCCGGAAAGGAACACCCTTTCCCACCAGATAGTCGGCAGCATCTGTTGCATTGGTAAATCCGTTCATGGCGCTCTTCGCCATACGGTCCTTACGGAACTTCATGGTACGGATCATACCGGTAAACAGGGTAATACAGTTTGCAGCGGTATCCATGGCATCAAATGCCATTTCTTTGTCTTCCTGCATATCCTTATTATAAGCAAGGGGCAATCCCTTCATGGTAGTAAGCAGTGCCATCAACGCCCCGTAGACTCTGCCCGTCTTACCTCTTACCAGTTCTGCGATATCCGGGTTCTTCTTCTGGGGCATGATGCTGCTTCCGGTAGAATAGGCATCATCCAGCTCCACGAACTGATATTCATTGGAATTCCAGATAATGATCTCCTCACTGAAACGGCTCAAATGCATCATGATCGTGGAAAGTGCCGACAGGAATTCAATCAGATAATCTCTGTCCGCCACGGAATCGATACTGTTCAAAGTCGGTCCCTCGAAACGAAGAAGTCGTGCTGTATATTCCCGGTCCAGAGGATATGTGGTGCCTGCCAGTGCTCCGGCTCCCAGAGGGCAATAGTTCATACGCTTATAAATATCTGCCAGACGTTGTCTGTCTCTCTTAAACATCTCGAAATAGGCACCGTAATGATGCGCCAGTGTAATGGGCTGTGCCTTCTGTAAATGGGTAAATCCCGGCATATATGTCTCCAGGTTGTCCTCCATGGTGTCCAGAATGGCCTCCAGAAGTGTCTTCAGCAGTCCGTCGGTCTCCGCTACTCTGGTTCTGGT
This sequence comes from Acetatifactor sp., assembly GCA_050872885.1. Classification (GTDB taxonomy): domain Bacteria; phylum Bacillota; class Clostridia; order Lachnospirales; family Lachnospiraceae; genus Acetatifactor. Next base: position 35,634 of record JBNMHS010000006.1, on the reverse strand, counting down.
ATAGAGGCGCATATCCAACGCCACCTGGTCGTTACGGCTGCGTCCGGTGTGGAGCTTTTTGCCTGCATCGCCGATCCGGTCGATCAGTGTTGCTTCCACAAAGCTGTGAATATCCTCCTGGGTCTCATCAATAACCAGGGTTCCGGCATCCACATCTTCTAAAATACCGGTAAGCCCTTCGACAATGCTCTTTTTCTCTTCCTCGGTGAGGATTCCCTGCTTCGCCAGCATGGTAGCATGTACGATACTCCCGGTAACATCTTCATGAAACAATCTTTTATCAAATGTTATGGACGCATTGAAATCAAATACCAGCTGATCAGTCTGTTTCGTAAAGCGTCCTCCCCATAATTGTGCCATGGTTGTTCTCCCATCTTTTATCCTTTAATTCGCCTATCAGACATTTTTTCTCATAGACATTGATTGCAATTAATCATATCACAAACGACACTTTAATGCAATACAGTGAATTTCATCACTTTCCGGTACGGAAAACACTTTTTTCTCCCGATTTCATACAATAACAATAAATATTCAAATTAAGGAAGTATGCCTTTTTATGGGAGCTCTCATTGAATTAAAAAATATAGGTTACTCCTATCATAACCTGGCAGGGGAGACCGGAGCCATAAAGGATATCTCTTTTCAGGTGGAGGAAGGTGAATTCGTTGCTCTGGTGGGTCCCAGCGGCTGTGGAAAATCCACTCTGTTATCCATCATCGCGGGACTGCTTGCTCCGGAGACCGGCACTATCGTAGTCAACAACCCTGACGGTCTCCTTCATTATCCCCGCATCGGCTATATGTTACAGCATGACCATTTATTTGAATGGCGCACAATTTTTCAGAATGTCACATTAGGGTTGGAAATCCATCATGCGCTCACGCCGGAACGAATCGCTTATGTAAATCAGTTATTGTCTGACTATGGATTGGAGCAATTTAAAAACAAACGACCTTCCGAGCTGTCCGGCGGCATGAAACAACGTGCCGCGCTGATCCGTACTCTCGCCCTGGATCCCCAGCTGCTCCTTCTGGATGAACCCTTCAGCGCTCTGGATTACCAGACGAGACTGATGGTCTCCACAGACATCTGCCGTCTGATCCGTCAGGCCGGTAAGACCATGATCATCGTCACCCACGATCTGTCCGAAGCCATCAGCCTGGCAGATAAAGTCTATGTACTGTCTGCCCGCCCGGCCACGATCAAAGCGGTACTTCCCATCCGGCTCACACTGCCGGACGAATCGCCGTTGGCCGCCAGAAACGCACCTGAATTTCCATATTATTTTAAACAGCTTTGGGAGGAATTAACGGATGAAACCACAAAATAATCAGTCCCTGACGATTCAGGAACAATACCTTTGCAAACACAAACGCCACCACCGGCAGGTCTCCTTCCTGCGTTTTTTTCTTCTGGGTATCTTTTTACTCCTGTGGGAAATCAGCGCAGACTTTGGCTGGATCGACAGTTTCTTTTTTTCCAGTCCTCTCAGAGTCGTGCTGTGTCTGTCGGAATTATGGACTGAACGATCCCTTCCGCTGCATATCGGCATCACTTTATCGGAGACGATCTTGAGCTTTCTGCTGGTATTCCTCGTAAGTCTCCTGTTGTCCACTCTGCTCTGGTTCTCCAGGCATCTGTCGGAAATCTTAGAGCCTTACCTGGTGCTGCTTAACAGTCTCCCGAAATCCGCCCTGGCGCCTTTGTTTATTGTCTGGCTCGGCACCGGGATCAACACCATTATCATCGCCGGGATCTCCGTGGCGGTCTTCGGATCCATTATCAGTTTCTACGCCGCCTTTCATCAGGTAGATCCGGAAAAAGAGATCCTGATCCGCACTCTGGGCGGAACCCGCCGGGATATTTTTTTCAAGGTGGTACTGCCGGGATCCATTCCCACCCTGCTCAGCACTACCAAAGTCAATATCGGCCTGTCCCTGGTAGGTGTTATCATCGGGGAATTTCTGGCTGCCAGGCGTGGCTTAGGCTACCTGATCATCTACGGTTCCCAGGTATTCCAGTTGGATATGGTGATCACATCGATCTTACTGCTCTGTGTCATTGCCATGCTGCTCTACCTGCTGACACAGTCCCTGGAACATTACAGTAAAAAGCACCGTTGCTGAAACTAAGCCCTGAATCCGGAGTTCTGCAAGGCATCCTGCCTTACAGTCTCCTACATAATTTACAGGCATTTGTATTAATCTTTGCAAAATAATAAATTTTACAGTTGCAAAAATTCCGAAGAACATATATAATAACCTAGTCCGCTGAAATAGCTCAGTTGGTAGAGCACTTCACTCGTAATGAAGGGGTCGTGGGTTCGAGTCCCATTTTCAGCTTAGATAATAAAAAAGAGAAAGCAATCTGCTTTCTCTTTTTTATTGCGCTCATTACCTCGCACCCTTGTCGTAGATCACGCCCAATGCTCTCGGCGCACCGTTCTGTTTGGAGAAGAATACCAACAGTAAAAGTGTCAGCACATAAGGCAGGATCATAACAAGATCCTGATAACTGCTGGGCATCTGCAATACCTGTACCAGACGATATCCGCCGGATCTGGCAAATCCGAATAACAGACATGCTCCCAATGTCGGCAGGATACGCCAGTTACCGAAGATCAGTGCAGCAATTGCCAGATAGCCGTAGCCGACATAGATGCTAGAAGAAAAGTTCGCGGAAATGGAATACGCGAAGCAGATACCGCCCAGTCCGGACAACGCGCCGCAGATCATGATAGCTGCCAGGCGGATCTGTCCTACCTGTCTGCCGGCCGCATCGACTGCATGAGGATTGTCACCGCAGGCACGCAGATGCATGCCGAAACGTGTCTTGTACATCACGAACCACGCAGCAAAAGCCACTACCACAATCACAAGTTCAAAAGGATACAGATTCGTAAACAACGCTCCCAGCACCGGGATCTTAGAGATTCCGGGAACTGTGATTCTGGAAGATACCGTCAGGACAAACTTATCGGAAGTCGCTCCGAACACCACGCGGTTCAAAAGTTTCGTCAGGTATGCCGTCAGCGCCATTGCCAGAATGTTGACTACCACACCGCTGATGACCTGATTTGCCTTGAATTTCAGACATAACAGGGCATGAATCAGCGCAAACAGGCTTCCTCCAACCGCTGCCATGACCATGGCAATATAAAAAGGCACCGGAGAATCGCCGGAAAAATTACCCGCAATGGCAACAGCCACAAACGCACCGATAAAAGCACCGAAGCCCTGCAAGCCTTCTACAGCAAGCATGGTCACTCCGGATTTTTCACAGTAGATGCCGCCGATTGCCATGATGAATAACGGCAGTGCAAAGGATAAACCGTCAATGATCACAATATCCATTTATTTGTCCTCCTTTGTCTTAACATTTTTCTCTCTTCTGCTGCGCTCCATCTTCCATTTGATGTATGCATTACATGCACTGAACAACAGGATGATACCGGTAATAACTGATGCGATCTCCGCATCTACTCCGGCTGCAGATTTCATATAAGTACTTCCCTTACTGATCAGGGTGATCAGCATCGTAGAGAACACAATGCCGAACGGATTATTGTTACCAAGCAGCGACACCGCAATGGCATCGAATCCGGTACTGATCAATACCTTCGGCTGAATGGATCCCACATAGCCCAGATAATAGGTCACACCGGCGAGTCCTGCCAGTGCTCCGGAGATCGTCATGGACAACACCATGCTTTTTCCGACTTTAATACCCGCATATTTTGCCGCACTTCTGGAAAAGCCTACTGCCTTCAGTTCATAACCAAGCTTTGTTTTTTCAAGCAAAAACCACACAGTCACTACTGTGATCAGTGCCAGGATAATACCGAGCGGAATGTCCATCTTCAGATTTCCTACTACGGTATCCATCAGTGTCAGTCTGGAAGCTGCAGAAATCTCTTTTGACTGTCTGGATACCGGATCCACGAAGAACGTATTGATAAAAAAGCTGATAACATACTGGAACGTATAATTCAGCATAATGGAAGATACGACTTCGTTGATGTTAAACTTATATTTCAGGAAACCGATCAACGCTCCGACCAGTCCACCGACGATCAGTCCGATGATCACTACAAGAGGCTTTGCCAGTACTTCATTTAAGCTGCTGTATCCCACTACAATACTTGCGGTAAAGCCGGCTGCCAACATCTGTCCGGAGACACCGATATTAAAAAGTCCGGCGCGCAGAGCTACCGCCACTGCCAGTGCGGCAAATATCATAGGAGTAAAGTAATTCACATAGCTCATGAAGTCTGTCAGCATGCTCTTATAACTTGCATAAGAAGACTTGGGGGCCAGTCCGCTTCCCTGTAACAATGCATAATAAGCCTTGAAAGGATTGGAGCCGGTCACCGCAATGATCACACCGCCCACGACAAGGCTGCAAAGGATTGCAAGAAGGGGGATTTTTACTGCATTCCAGAATTTTGTCATTTTTTTCATGGTCTTATGCCTCCTTCTCCTGTTTTTTTACGCCCATCATAAACTCACCGACCTCATTGGTGGTCAGTTCGCTGGCTTTGGCGATCTTCTGTATACTTCCGTTATAAATAACTGCAATCGTATCCGCACAATTCATGATCTCATCCAGTTCCAGGGAAATCAGTAAAATTGCTTTCCCTTTATCCCTCTCTGCGATGATCTGCTTATGGATATTCTCTATGGCACCGATATCCAGTCCGCGGGTAGGCTGAACAAAGATCATCAGAGAGGAATCCTGTTCCACTTCTCTGGCAATGATTGCCTTCTGCTGATTACCTCCGCTCATGGAGCGTACCACAGTCTTACTGCCCTGTCCGCTGCGGATATCATATTTTTCTATCAGTTTTTCACTGTTATCTTCAAATGTCTTCTGGTCCAGTACTCCTTTATGACAGAACGGCTCCTTATAATAGTTGCGAAGGGCCAGATTCTCCGAAAGAGTAAAGTCCATAACCAGTCCGTAATTCTGTCTGTCCTCGGGGATATAAGAGATTCCCTCTGCGGTTCGTTCTCTGATGGACAGATTCGTAATATCTCTGCCGTTTAACAGGATTCTGCCGGAGCGCACCGGAACCAGTCCCGCAATGGCATCTGCGATCTCCACCTGTCCGTTGCCCGCCACACCGGCGATCGCTACGATTTCTCCGGAATGCACTTCCAGAGACACATCCTTCACCACCTGAAAATCCTGTTTATTATAGACATTCAGATGATCTATGCTAAGTATTGTCTTTCCCGGTTTCGCCGTTTCTTTTTCTGTTTCAAAATTAACCTCACGGCCTACCATTTTATTAGCCATGACTTTTGTGGATGTGGTTGCCACATCCATAATATCGATCAGTTTTCCGCGGTTTAAGATCGCGCATCTGTCCGCGATCCGCTTGATTTCTTCCAGTTTGTGTGTGATCAGGATAATAGTCTTGCCATCATCTCTCAGTGATTTAATAATGTCTAACAGGAAATCAATCTCCTGCGGTGTCAGAACCGCCGTCGGTTCATCAAAAATGAGAATCTCCGCTTCTCTGTAAAGCATCTTCAGAATCTCTACTCTCTGCTGGGTAGAGACATTGATATCGCTGATCACGTCGGTGGGATTGACTGCCAGTCCGTACTTTTCGGAAAGATCCCGGATATCCTGATTGGCTTTTTTCATATCCACTACCGGAATACACCCCAGTACCTTTTTCACCGGTTCCATACCCATAACGATATTTTCCGCAATGGTATAATTAGATACCAGTTTAAAATGCTGGTGTACCATACCAATGTTTAATTTTGTGGCATGATTGGGGGATTCCAGTTTCACCTTTTCGCCGCGGATATAGATTTCTCCTTCATCCGGTTCGTACATTCCGAACAGCATACTCATCAAGGTGGATTTTCCTGCACCGTTTTCTCCCAGAAGGGCAAAGATCTCACCCTTTTTGATCTGGATCGTCACATCGTCATTCGCAATGATCCCCGGGAAACGTTTGGTGATGTGTTTCATCTCAACAATATATTCCGACATGTTCATCCTCATTTCTGTACTACAGGCATGAGATCGTCCCGCTGCCTGTATAAATAATAAGAAGGTGACAGCTGCACACCATCACCTTCTTGTGAATTCATTCTTCCTACCAGGTAAAGGTCTCCGGAGTTACACCGTTAAAGTTTGCCGCAGGAACGATCTTGCCTTCCTTTAACAGAGCCTGTGCTGCACTGATCTTCTCAATAGCTTCTGCGGTGAGCTGGCATCTGCCTTCCTCGCTTACGAAACCGGTAGCATCATCTGCTGCGGTCAGAGTCACATTAGCGCCCTTAAAGGAACCGTCTTTTACTTCGTTCAATACGTTGTAAACAGTATCATGCATTACCTTCAGACCACTGGTCAGAACGATATTGCTGTCACCGTTTGCACCGTCATCATACTGGTCAACATCACAACCGATCACCTTAACACCTTCAGCTTCCTTGGCAGCGGTGAATACACCGTTACCGGAACCGCCTGCTGCTACGAACAGGATGTCTACGCCTTCAGCGATCAGAGCGTTGCCCAGTACCTTACCGGTAGCTTCATCAGAGAAGTTACCAACATAGTTACCGCCCACATTTGCGCCGGTTACATCAGTACCTGCGTAAGAAGGAAGCTCTACAACTTCTACATTCATGCCTTCGGTACCGTTCACATACTTCACACCGCACTCAAAGCCATACTGATAGTTAACGTTGGAAGGATATGCGATACCGTTTACTACTGCAACCTTACCGGTTGTGGTAGACAGTGCTGCAGCCATACCTGCATAGAAACCGCTCTCCTGCTCAGCATAATAAGCAGCATATACATTGTCGATCACCTGATCTGCGGTTACTTCTGTGCCGTCAATGGTAGGCCAGGAATCGATCAGGATAAACTTGGTATCCGGATTCTCCTGTGCCAGGTTACCGATACCTGCGAACTGGAAACCACAGCATACAATAACATCATAGTCAGCGACAACATCAGCAACTGCCTGAACAGCTGCTGCGCTGTCACCGGTCTCCTCACGAATGGGAGTTACGGTTGCGTTAGGATTCTCTTCGATAAACTTCAGAACACCGTTGTAGTTGTCCTGATTGAAAGAACCGTCATCCACGCCGGAAGGGCTGGATACGATAGCGATCTTCAGACCGGGTTCTTCGCTGCCGTTCTCTGCGGCTGCGCTGGTAGCTGTTGCACCGGATTCTGCATTTGCGTCAGTGTTGGTATTGGAGCTGCCGCATGCTACCAGAGAAACAGCCATGACAGATGCAAGTGCAAGTGCCAGAAACTTTTTCATAACTTTTTCCTCCTAAAAATGTAAAAATTAAAATGTTACATTTATTACAACGGTAATATTATCATTACCTTCTGCAAAATTCAATAATTTTTTTCATTTAACGCATGTGTACATCCATCTGGGGAAACGGAATTTCAATTCCGGCTTCGTCAAGCGTGTATTTGCACTGTTCCGTGATCCGCCATTTTCCCTGCCAGTAATCCTCGTTTTTAAACCAGCAGCGTACACAGAGATTGATACCGGAATCCGCCAGTGTATCCACAAAGACAAAGCGTTCTCTGTCCTTCATGGTATCCGGATCCTCGGAAAGCATCTTCGTCAGAACCTCTTTTGCTTTCTTCAGATCAGCACTGTAAGAAACAGATACCGTTACATCACAGCGTCTGCATTCCGCAGCAGTGACATTCACAATAGTATTATTTGCCAGATTGCCGTTCGGCAGAATGACCGTCTGGTTATCAAAGGTCAGCAGTTTGGTATAGAAGATCTGTATCTCCTTAACTATGCCTTCCTTACCGGATGCTCCTTCTACGATATAGTCTCCCACCCGGAACGGCTTCAACAGCAGGATCAATACGCCGCCCGCCAGGTTGGACAGGCTTCCCTGTACTGCCAGACCGATAGCGACACCGGCAGATCCCAGCAGTGCCACGATACTGGCTGCATCCACACCGAAGGATGATGCCAGGGTCAGTATCAGTATAATATATAAGGAAGCTTTCACAAAGGAATCCACAAACTGGATCACGCCGGTCTCCGCCCCCGCCCGGTTCATGGACTTACGGATGATCTTGCGGATCAGTTTGATCAGCTGCATTCCGATAAAGAAGAAAAGCAGTGCAAGTACGATCCGTATTCCCAGATTCAGGGCTTTTTCAGGCAGTGTATCCAGGAAAGAAGCAATCAATCCTTCCTTTTCCTGCACCTCTTCGATTACATTATCTGTCAGATCCATGTTGTCTTATTTCTCCTGTTTTCTTTTTGTGGTCTTGTTTGCCGTTTTGCGGATGGGTGTATTTTTCCGGATACGTTTTTCGATCACTTTTTCAAGCTCTGCCTCCGTATAAGGGATAAATTGCAGAATACTCAGGGACAAAGGTGCCAGCTGTACGGTAACAGACTGCTTTTTGTCATCCCATTCCACATCTTCCGCACGTTTCACCCGGTCATTGACCACACCGCTTCCGCCATAACATACTGCATCTGTATTCAGGATTTCCTTGTATTTTCCTTCATACGGTACGCCGGTGGTGATCTCTCTGGGGACTCCGGAGAAGTTCGCCACTACCAGAAGCAGTTCCTCTGCTTCTTCTCCCTTGCGCACGAAGCTCACGTAACATTCGTTGGCTGAGATCTCATTCATCCATTGAAAACCCTTCGCCTGATCATCACATTCGGACAATGCCTTATTCTCTCTATAAAGAGTATTCAGATCCTTCACCAGTTTCTGGACACCGGCATTTTCCTTCTGCTCCTGCAATGCCCATTCCACCTGACGCATTTCGTTCCATTCCTTCTCTTCTGCCAGATCCTGGCCCATAAAGAGAAGCTTCTTGCCGGGATGTGTCATCATATAGCCGTAGGTCAGTCGTAAGTTTGCAAGCTTCTGTGCTCTGTCCCCGGGCATTTTGCCAAGCAGCGTTCCTTTGCCGTGTACTACTTCGTCATGGGAGAATACCAGCATGAACTTTTCACTGTAAGCATAGATCATGCTGAAAGTGAGTTCTCCGTGATGATGGCTGCGGAAATAAGGATCGTATTTGATATAATCCAGATAATCGTTCATAAAGCCCATATTCCACTTCAGGTCAAAGCCTAAGCCCCCCTCATCCAGCGAGCCGGTGATCATTGGGAATGCCGTACTTTCCTCGGCAATGGACAATACCCCCGGATCTCTCTTTTTCAGGATCGAGTTGAAATGTTTGATCATCTCGATTGCTTCCAGATTCTCATTGCCGCCGTACATATTCGGAATCCATTCGCCGTCCTGTTTGCCGTAATCCAGATACAGCATACTTGCCACAGCATCCATGCGGATACCGTCCGCATGATATTTTTCTACCCAGAATAAAGCATTGGCGATCAGGTAATTGGATACCTGGGGACGTCCGTAATTATAGATCAACGTACCCCAATGAGGATGGCTTCCCTGTCTGGGATCCTGATGTTCATAAAGACACGTTCCGTCGAAACCGACCAATCCATAAGTATCTCTGGGAAAATGTGCCGGTACCCAGTCTAAGATCACACCGATTCCGGCTTTATGCAGTTCGTTAACAAAATACATAAAGTCTTCCGGTGAGCCGTATCTTGCGGTAGGGGCATAATAACCGATCACCTGATATCCCCAGGATGCGTCCAGGGGATGTTCCATCACCGGCATCAGTTCTACATGGGTATAACCCATTTTCTTTACATAATCGATTACCTTCGGGGCAATCTCACGGTAATTCGCATAATCCTGTCCTTCCCCGGGTGTCACAAAGCTTCCCAGGTACATTTCATATACGCTTACCGGTGCATTGCCGCACTGGTATGTTTCACGTTTTTTCAAGAATTCGCTGTCTTCCCATTTAAAATCACTGATATCAGCGATCACCGAAGCCGTCTCCGGTCTCTTCTGAGCCGCATTACCGTAAGGATCTGCCTTGAGATAAGTCAGTCCGCCTTTGATCTTCAGTTCATACTTATAGCAGTCTCCTGCCTCAGCACCGGGGACAAACAGTTCAAAGATACCGGAATCACCCAACCGTCTCATCTGGTGGACCCGTCCGTCCCATCCGTTGAAATCGCCCACTACACTGACACGCATGGCATTCGGTGCCCAGACAGCAAAATAAGTACCGTGTTCTCCGTCCAGCTCCATGGGATGTGCACCCAGCTTTTCATAAACAGTATAATGAATACCATTGGCGAAACGGTCCATATCCTCCTTCGTGATCTGGGGAACATGCCGGTAAGCATCCCCACAGATCATTCTGTGTGCTTCCTGTGTCTCCGTCTTTCCGTATTCCACTACATATTCATAGGGTGCCATTTTCCCGGCGTTAACAAGCGCAGCAAAATAGCCTTCTTCATCCGCCATTTCCATAGGGACATCCGCCAGGAACGCTTCTCCCACCTGCCCTGTTTTCTTCCAGTGTATCGTCACCTTTTCCGCTCCCGGGAAAAATGCCTGCACCAGCATTTTATTCCCCTGCTTGTGAGGTCCCAGAAGTCCATGGGGATTATCACATTCGGAATAAGTGATTTCTTCTATTCCGGCCCAGTTCATCAGTTTATAAAGTTTGTTTGTCATATTCCCTCTTTTCTGCGGCGTCTTGTCTGCTGCATTCTATTCTGTCAGTCTGTCTTCTTATTAATTTGTCCAACTTACCGTTCTATCTCATGCAGGAACAGTCCGCTGCGCAGCTTCGGTTCAAACCATGTGGACTTGGGCGGCATCAGTCTGCCTGCATCTGCCACAGCAAATAACTCTGCAATGGATGTGGGATACATAGAAAACGCCACCTTCATATCCGTATCTACTCTCCGCTCCAGTTCCGTAAGTCCCCGTATGCCTCCGACAAAGTCAATTCTTTTATCCGTCTTCGGATCCTGTATCCCCAGAATAGGATTCAGCAGATAATTCTGTAAAAGTGATACATTCAGTCCGTCTACGGCATCTGTGCTTTTGATCTCTTCTTTCGCCGTAAGGCAGTACCATTCATCCTCCAGATACATGCCAAAGGTACCTTTCTTCGCAGGGCGGTACGGAGTACTTCCGTTCTTTTCGATTTCATAATATTTTTCGACCTGTGTCAGGAAGGTATTCGCATCCAGTCCGTTCAAGTCTTTTACCACACGGTTATAATCCATGATTCTCAGTTCGTCATCCGGGAAGATCACAGAGAGAAAATAATTGAATTCCTCTTCTCCGGTATAGTCCGGATGCTGCTCTCTTCTCTTCAGTCCGACCTTCACTGCGGAAGCACAGCGGTGATGTCCGTCTGCGATATAGATGGATGGAATGTCTGCAAACGCATTTTCAATCATTTTCACATCTTCCGCATCCGCGATCACCCAGACCCGGTGTCCGATACCGTCTTCACTGACGAAATCATACACCGGTTCCTGTGTTTTGATCTCTGCGATTTTTCTCTTCAGATCAGCCTGCGCACGATAAGCCAGGAAAATAGGTCCCGTCTGCATACTGCAGGCATCGACATGGCGGATACGGTCTTCTTCCTTATCTGCTCTGGTATTCTCATGCTTTTTGATCACATTGTTCCTGTAATCATCGATGGATGCACAGGCTACCACGCCTGTCTGACTGTTTCCGTCCATCGTCAGTTCATATAAGTAAAAACACGGTACCTTATCCTGTACAAACTTTCCTTCCCTGATTTTGTCCCGAAGCATCTGATCTGCCTTCTCATAAACGCAGGGAGCATAAGTATCCACCTCATCGCCAAACTGCGTCTCCGCCCGGTCGATTGCCAGGAAAGATTCCGGATTCTTTTTCACAACCTCGCAGGCTTCCCGGCGATTATATACATCATACGGAAGTGCCGCAATTTTTTCTTCCATTCCCTTACAGGGACGATATGCCATAAATGGTCTGATCTGTGCCATGTTTCTACCTCCCGAATACTTAGATGATTTTATTCTAGCAAAAAACTCAAGGTATCACAAGAGATATCATGCGATAATCAGCTATTGTAAATTGAAAGTTAGTTGGCTGGCGAATGGAATTGGCTAGCCTGCCGTAGCCCCGGCTGCATATAAGAAACGCTGACATCACGGTGTGCTTTAGCACACTTTGTTCGGAAACAGAGCGCAGCGGTACGTAAGCGAGGAAAGTACCCTCGCTAAGTGCCGGCGTCTGTTTACGGTCAGCTTATTCTTATATGCAGCCGGGGCTACTGGGTTACTGAAAACTTTAGAACCACAGAATTTCCAGAGTGAGCAGATAACTTTGGGAGTTTTGGTTTGTTCAGAATGTTTTGGGTCTATACAGAAAAATTGCGTTCAATGATCCCTTTTTCTGGCAATATCTATAGAAATATCCCGAAAATGGGTCTATACAAAAAAACTTGTTCAGGAGATACTCAAAATAAGAAAAATGAGTATCTCAGAAGAAAATTTTTCTGTATAGACCCATTTTTCTTATTTTGAAGGCATTTGACAGCTTCAAAAGTATCTGGAGAGAAGATTTTCTGCTATAGACCCACGCATCAGAAAACGTCCATTTTTCAAATATATTTAATGTACAGCAGTGACTATTACTTGGAAGTTTTAGAACCACAGAACTTCCGGAACGGACAGAATGCCTTCTGGAAGCTGTTTGTCGGAGAGTGTTGATATTCCCTTAAGAAGTGGTCGGAAACAGGGTGGAGCGAACACGATGTTCGCGACAGCCGATTCGCGCCATGGATGGCGCGTGTAGGCGACCCGTCCCTCTACCATATACGATATCCACTTCTTTAGGGAATTCACACTCGGAGACGTTACAGCTTCCAGAAGGCATTCTGTTCGTTCCGGGAGTTCGTCCGGTTAGCCAATAATTATTCACTAACTTTCAATTTATTCAACGGAAACGGTGTAATAATAAATAGGTTGTCCGCCATACTGCAGTTCGATATCGCATGCAGGATAAGCATCCTCCAGATCGGCACGAAGTGCTTCTGCCGCATCCTCTGCCACATCACAGCCATAGTATACACTGATCAGCTCAGAATCCTCATCCACCAGCTCTGCGATCATATCACGGGTCACCTTTACCATATCTGTGCCTACGGCTACAATGCCATGATCACCGATACCCATGAAGTCATCCTTCTTGATCTCCTTGTCATCGATCACGGTATCACGTACCGCATAAGTCACCTGACCGGTCTTGACATTCTTGATCTCACGGAGCATGGTCTCTTCATTCTCTTCCACGGACAGTTCGGGAACAAAGTTGATCACTGCGGTGATGCCCTGAGGAATGGTCTTGGTAGGAATGACTAAAAGCTCTTTATCGGTCATCAATTCAGCGGCCTGGTTGGCGGCCAGAATAATGTTCTTGTTATTGGGAAGTACAAATATCGTCTTCGCGTTTACCTTGTCAACGGCATCTAAGATATCTGCGGTACTGGGGTTCATGGTCTGTCCACCCTCGATGATATAATCCACACCGAGACTCTTGAACAGCTCACTCAGACCGTCACCTACAGATACTGCCAGAAAACCGACTTCCTTGGGAGGCTGTGCAGCCTTCTCCTCTTCAGCCTTTTTCTGGGCTGCTTCCTTCTCAGAGAGTTTGAACAGCTTCTCCTGATGCTCTAAACGCATATTGTCGATCTTCATATTAGATAATGCGCCATACTTCAATGCCTTCTGGATAGCCAGACCGGGATCGTTCGTATGTACATGCACCTTGACTACATCGTCGTCTGCAACACATACGATAGAATCACCGATAGACTCTAAGAATGCCTTGAAATCCATCTCTGCTTTTACATTGAACGGCTTGTTCAGCAGAATGATAAATTCGGTACAATAGCCGAATTTGATCTCCGCCTCTGCCTGTACTTCCAGAGAACTCTTGGTATCTTCTGCCTTAGCAGTAGCTGCGGGAGCTACGGTCAGGTCGATCTCCTTGCCTAAAAACGCGTCATACGCACCGCTTAATACTTCTACCAGACCCTGTCCGCCGGAATCCACCACGCCAGCCTGCTTTAATACGGGCAGCATCTCGGGGGTCTGGCTGAGAACATAACGAGCATGCTCGATCACAGCTCCTAAGAACTGCTCCAGATCCTCTGCGCCGTCTTCACACAGCTCCTTTGCCTTATCGGAAGCGCCTCTTGCCACGGTAAGGATCGTGCCTTCCTTCGGCTTCATAACAGCCTTGTATGCAGTCTCTACCGCTTTTTCAAATGCACGGGTCAGAACGGGAATATCCAGTACCTGCTCTTCCTTGATGCTCTTGGTAAAGCCACGGAACAGCTGGGACAGAATAACGCCGGAGTTACCTCTGGCACCGCGCAGGGAACCGCTGGAAATAGCCTTGCACAGAGCAGCCATATCAGTATCCTCACCCAGTGCAGATACCTCTCTTGCCGCAGACATGATGGTCATGGTCATATTGGTTCCGGTATCTCCGTCGGGAACGGGGAATACGTTCAACTCGTTGATCCATTCCTTCTTATTCTCTAAATTCTTGGCGCCGGCTAAGAACATCTTGGAAAGCATCTTAGCGTCGATTTGTTGTAAAGCCACAATTACTTCCTCCTTAATCAATCACTCTTACACCTTCAACAAAGATGTTGATCTTCTTAATTTCAATACCGGTAAATTCTTCCACTTTATATTTTACGTTGCTGATCAGATTGTCGGTGACAGCCAGAATGCTGACGCCATATGCAACGATCACGTGGAAATCCAGAACCAGTTTATTGTTGTCCAGGGACACATTGATACCTCTGGTGATACTGTCCATCTTGAGCAGTTTTACCAGACCGTCCTTCATGCTGACTCCGGCCATACCTACGATACCAAAGCACTCTACCGCCACACTGCCGGCATACTGTGCAATGACTTCATTATCAATGACAATATTTCCCATATGGGTATTCATAGAAGAACCTTTCATATAGAACCTCCTTTATATTCGGATCAGTTGTTTCTTCTCATATATCTGCGCTGTAAAATCAAAAGTTCAGACATATATAAATGTATTTTAACAGCTTTCCTTTGAAAAAGAAACAACAAAATAAAAAAAATAAATATTTTTTGCTTGCTTTTATTTTGATTTTCTGTTAATATATCAATGTTGTGAGCATTTCACACATGTTTTATTGAAAAATTTTGATTAAAAGTAAGCGTAAGATGCGCAGAGATCGAGGAGGTGTCAAGATGGCTAAATGTGATATTTGCGGTAAGGGCGTTCATTTCGGTAACAACGTAAGCCATTCTCATAGAAGAAGCAACGCAATTTGGAACTCTAATGTTAAGAGCGTTAAGTGCAAGGTTAACGGCGGAGCTAGAAGAATGCATGTCTGCACCAGCTGCTTAAAATCTGGTAAAGTTGAAAGAGCTTAATCTTCTGCGATAATATTGGATTTTAGAAAGCCAGAAATGATTTTTCATTTCTGGCTTATTTTTTGTCCGTAATACAATTTACCAAAACCGCTCTTCCTGTTTCCGTTTCAGATATTCCTTATTGATCTGTCCCGCCAGCTCTCCGTCTCCGAACAGGTTGTCCGGATGGAATATCTTGATCAGATCCCGATATCTCTTTCTCAGGGCCAGCGGATTATTGATCCCCCGGAATAAAAGCTGTACCGCCGTCAAGCCGTTTTCTTCTTCTGCGGCGATCTGATGTTCAGCCTCCCGTGACAGCGTCTGCCGCTCTTTTTCAAACTTTTTACGATCCTCTTCCAACTGTCGAAAGCCTTCCTGCAGGATCGCCATCTTTTTTTCAAAGAACAGATTTTCTTCCTTCAGCCGTTTGCGTTCCATGACCGTGCGCCGGTTCAGCTCGTCCAGTTCGTCCCGCAGTTTCACACGTTCATCCAGAAATTTGTTTCTGGCAAGGTCCAGTTCGGTACGTTCCTGTTCCAGGCGCATGTTTTCCTGAAACAGCCAGAGCTTTACTTCCTTCAGTTCTTCTGTACTTTCGGCTTTAATGACCTCTTCCCAATCAATCATACTGCACCCTCTTACTCACAACCGCAGAAAAGATAATACCCTGCAAATAATAAAAGAGCTACCATGATCAGACCGATGAATCGATTATGGATCACAAGCATAAGCAGCATGCCAACAGCCACAAAAAAGAGTATCAGGCCAATGATCTTCTTCATAATAATCCCGGATCCGGAATGTTCTCACTTTATTATATGCAGAGTATATCAAATATTACTTGTCTTCTGTAGTTTTCTCATCTTCCGGAAATGCGATGTCTACCACTTCCGCATCGGACATTTCTTCTTTTTCCTTCGGCTGGGTAAATTTATCTACAATGTCAGGAATCATATCCAGGATCTTGGTGACGGTATCCTGATTCTTGATATTTACCAGCTTAGTGGAACCGTTCTTAATGACCAGGACTGCACTGGGAGTCATTTTACCGCCCAGGCCTCCGGCTCCCGATGCGGATTTTTTCTCGGAATTATTGCCCGCTCCGGCACCTACGCCAAACGTCACATCCACCAAAGGCAAAATAATGGTATCTCCGATCTTAGTAGCTTCTCCCACCACTGTTTTGGTGGAAAGCACAGTATCCATTCCCTTTAAAAGAGATTCTACAACTCCCTGAAACTGATTCTCTTTGTCTGCCATAATAAACCTCCTGTTTTAAGCGATTATTTACTCTGAGTTTTTTTATATTGTTTGATTCTATCCCGTAACCTGCGCAATCTTTTATCCAAAAGCAGCTGCACGGAATGAAATAGTATACATGCAACGGTAAAATGTCCGGAGGCTTTGAAGTCTCCCTCTAAAACTGCCTGTTCAAAATCAGGCTGTACCGCAATTCCTTTTCCCAGCTTCGGAAGCAGCATACCGTAGATTCCATACAAATAGCCGGTAGTATCCGGCGAACCGGTACCGAATACGGCATTGACCGTAAGCTTCCGTGGCCGCAGGCTTTTCAAAATATGTCCGATACGTTTCCCGGCATGTCGCAACAGCCCCTGCGTATCCGGATCATTCCATAACTCTTTATAAAAACTGATGTTTTGCAGAATATGTTTGATTCTATTACATATTTTTCGGAACGTGTACCGTATTTTTTCAAAAAGCCGGTATACCCGGTCCGCTGTATCCGTAACCGGACTTTCCTCCTGCACAGACGTCATGTCTTCCGTCTCGGAAACCGTATCCGATATTTCGTTATCCGTCACCGGTAAATCCTGAGTTTCCTTCGCGGGTCCGGTCTCTTGTGGCTTCGTGGGTGACGATGCAGTCTCCTTTTGCGCTTTCTCCGCAGATGAATCATACAAAGTAAAAAATAGAATTTTTACCTGTAATTTCCCGGGATCGGGATAATCGCAGGACACACGCAGGAGACCGAACAGCCATCTCGCACGTACCGACAGCCGGAGTTCTTCCGAATCCTTCTTCCCTACAGCTTTATAGAAGATTGGGAAAAACAGGACCAGTGCAATGACTGCCAATGCGATCCCCAGCAGAATCAGAAGCACGATTCCCAGGATACTCAATATTTTAAAAAGAATCGTCAACATAATAAATACTCCCGCAGATTGCAGTCTCCTCTGTCCTCCAGGCATTCTCTTGTGATCTGTTCGATCAGTTTCAGTGCGTCTTCATAATCGGAAGCCATGCCGAGAACGAAAAATTCCTCATCTTTATAATGAGGCTGTACCAACTGCCTGGCGTCAAAAATATCCAGCTGATCTGCCGGATTTCTGGCCGGAGTGATAAGGTATACATCAGCCAAAAGAGGCTTTTTGTTCAGTCTCTTTTTTAGTTTATCCAGTTTTTCCGGCGCAATGCCCTCTCCGAGATAGAGATTTTGCGCAAACTTTATCCTTCCTGCCATACACAAGTTCCTTAAAATTCTTTTCTCCTAGTATAGCATAGATTCCGTTATATTACAATTTTTGTTACTTGACTTTTTAGCATGATATTTTATACTTGAATTAGTACAAATGAGGAGGAAACAGCTTTGAAGGTTATTACAAAAATGGAGTTACAGCCGGATATGGTACTGGGTGAGGACATCCTGGATCAGGATCGTGTGATCTACCCTGCGGGAACGACCATTACTCCGCAGATCATCGAGAAGCTGAAACGTTATAATCTGGTGTGCGTTACCGTAATGGAAGACGTTGATTTTGCCACTACTCATTATGAAAAGATCCGTTTCGACTCTAATTTTAAGGCATTTGAGCGCGCCTACCCGTTATTTTTAGGCCAATATAAGCTGGCAATGAAACAGCTTCTGATCATGGGCAGGAAGCCGGCGGATATCATTCTGCTGACGATCTACAACGAATTATATTATTATATCACTTCCGGTCCCGTGCTTCTTGATTATCTGTATAATCTGATGCCCAGTGAAGATGAGCTTACCTATACCCAGGGATTAAATGCCGCTCTTCTGGCCGGTACTTTTGCCGACTGGCTTGCAATGAGTGAAGAAGAGAAAAATACCCTGATCCTCTGTGGTTTCTATTATGATATCGGCAAACTGCAGCTTCCCTATGAACTGTTGTGGAAGCCCGGCAAGCTCACAGACGAGGAATTCAAGGTGATCAAGACCCATCCCGTAGTCGGCTATACCACCGTGCGGAACCAGGATCTGAATGAACATGTTAAAAATGCAGTGATCATGCATCACGAACGTCTGGATGGCAGCGGCTATCCTTATCATATGTCAGGTCAGAAAATAGATGTCTTCGCCCGGTATATCGCTATCATCGACGCTTATATTGCCATGGCGTCTCCCAGAACCTACCGTAACGCGCTGACCCCGTTACAGATCCTGGGCAATTTCGAAAAGAGTCTGGATAAATATGATGTAGAATTGCTGATGCCGATCATGAAACGTATCGCCGATGCGCAGATCGGAACCAATGTACAGCTGAATGACGGAACCATCTGGGAAGTACTGATCATTCATCCCAACAAGTATTCCCGTCCTATTTTAAAGAATGAGAAAAATGAATTTGTGGATCTTCTGCAGAGACCCGATCTGGAGATCGTCAAGAACGTATAAGTTCAAAATAAATTTAGAAAAGCAGGAATAATCAATTCTTCCATTGATTATTCCTTTTTCTTTCCAGATAGTCCGCATAGGCTTTTTCCAATATCTGCTTTTCATTTGCAAACTTCAAAAGATGATATGCCTCATGATATTTATAAAATCCGGAATCCGCAAAATACTCTTCTTTCTGCGGCTTGCTATAATAGCTGTCCGTTCCCATCAGATACCAGTGAACCTCTTTTTCCACCACGTCTTCCGGCACATTAAAAGAATATTCACTGCGTCCGACATAATCTACGATAAAAGCCCTGGAGCCGCTTTCTTCCAGTACTTCTCTCAAAGCAGTCTGTTCATGTGTCTCACCGGCTTCTACGGTTCCCTTCGGCAATACCCATCCTTCATATTTATTTTTGATGTTTTTATAGAGAAGTAAAATCTTTCCGCGGAAAATAACAACTCCGCCGCAACTGGTAGCTTCTATCATAGTAACGTAACCCCCTCCGATTACTTTTTTTCATTAAAGTAAGCATCAAATATACGTCTCGCAATAGGTACCGCATAATCACCACCGCTTCCGGCACCCTCTACGATGATCGTTACACAGACCTGAGGATCTTCTGCCGGTGCAAAGCCGGTAAACCATGCATGGCTGTCACCTTTCACATTATTATATTCCGCAGAACCTGTTTTTCCTGCTGCGGTATAATCCAGTCCTTTTAGTTTGGAAGCCGTTCCTTCCTGCACCACATCGGTCATTAACTGCTTCAGCACGGCGGATTCCTCTTCTGTCATCAGCCGTCCGTATTCGGAAGGTTTGAAACTCTTGACCACCGTGCCTTCATCATTTTCCACATGGTCGAGCACATACGGTTTCATCAGGACGCCATCATTTGCGATCGCGCAGGTGATCATATTCAAATGCATCGGTGTGATCTGTGTTTTTCCCTGTCCGATAGATGTCTGCATCATCTCAGCGTCAGGAGTACTGTCAGAAACGATTGCTGTACTTTTGGCATAATTCAGTGTCAACGGCAGTTCCTTATTAAACAAAAGATCATTCAATGTTTCCTGAAATGCACTCCGGTCCAGGCTCATTCCTATATTGGCAAAGGATGAGTTACATGACTTTGCAAAAGATCTGGTAAAATCAACCTGACCGTGATTGAATCCGTGATAACAGCTGATCTTACTGTCACCCAGCCGGAAAGAACCGTTACAGTTATAGGAATAGTTCTGATACGTATTGGGATTCTCACGAATATATTCCAGAGCCGTTACGATTTTAAAAGTAGATCCGGGAGGATACAGTCCCTGGGTCGCACGATTTAAAAGTACGGTGCTGGAATCGTTGGCTACCAGATCATCCCAGATGTCAGCAATGGAATTCGGATCAAAATCAGGATGAGATACCATGGCAAGTATTTTTCCTGTGGACACTTCCGTTACAATGATCGCGCCGCGATAGATATCCAGCTGGTCATTTGCTACCTGCTGGATCTGCACATCCAGCGTGGTATATACATTATCTCCAGGATTCTTTTTCCCGGCTGTATCATTTTTTACCTTGTTGGACAGTGAGGTATTGGTATTGATCAGATAATAATTGGCCAGTGCTTCCACACCCATTCTGCCCTGCGTGGAATACCCTACAATATGGGCAAACAGATTTTTATAAGGATAATTACGACTTTCCTCTTCTTCCGCATCCAATACTGTTTCCGCAAGTACTTCTCCGTCTCTGGAATAGATGGAGCCGCGATAATTCCGGGACAACAGGATCTGCTGGCGGGAATTATAACTGTTATTGATCATATCCTGTTCGCTGGTTGCCACAAAATGTCCCAGATAGATCAACAGACATAGAAAGAGAACACCGATGCCGCCGGCAGAGAGCCAGATCTCCCGCTGATTGCCCATACGTTTTCTGTTCTGAATCGTTTTTTTACGGTCGGCGTCTTTTTTATTTTGCACATTTTTCTGCGTCTTATTTTCTGCCACCTCTGCGCGCTCCTTCCTTCTGCAGTCGGATATAAATTCCCTGTATGATGAAAAACATGATCATCGTTGTCATAACGGAGCTTCCTCCATAACTGATAAAAGGAAGTGTGACTCCGGTCAGCGGAATGAACTTGGTACCTCCGCCTATGGTCAGGAAGATCTGGAAAATATACATGATTCCAATGCCGTATACGATCAGCTGATAGAATCGGTCGTGGATACATACCGCTACCCGCATCATCTCCAGAAAGCTGCTGACGCAGATCAAGATCAGGCACATTCCGAAGATCACACCCAGTTCCTCACAGATGGAAGAAAAGATAAAATCCGCCTCCACATAAGGAATGGCTGTGGGATTTCCCTTCAGCAGTCCCATGCCGAACCAGCTTCCGCTGCCGATGGCAAAAAGAGACTGGGTGATCTGATATCCTTTATTGTCAATATATTTCCAGGGATCCTGCCATGCCAGCACTCTGACCCGTACATGATCAAACAGCTGATAAGCCAGATAAGAGGCCGCACCGCCGCCTACGACTCCGGCCAGCAGATACAGATAATTTCTGGTAGCCGCAAACACCACAAAAACAAAGCCAACGAAAAAGATCAAAGCACTTCCCAGATCCTTGGATACCACCAGGATCACTACATGAGCACCCGCAATGATCGCCGTCAGGACGATCCTCTGGAAAGAAATATTTTCCCATAGTGCTCCTGCCAGGAAGAACAGGAACAGGATCTTGACGAATTCGGACGGCTGAAACGTGATTCCGCCCAGGGAAAAAGAAATTTTGGAACCATGCGTTACTTCTCCCAGGATCAGCACGGTACTGAGCAGTGCGATACCCAGTGTGGCATACAGCCAGGTGATCTTCTTGAAAAAATGTATCTTCCCCAGCAAATAAGGGATAAACAGGGAAAAAATCAGGGATGCCAGTACGATCACATACTGCCTGATTGCTTTGTCAAAGGACAGTCTCGATACAATACAAAGACCGATTCCGAGAAGCATACACATATTATTCAGCAAAAGTCTGTTAATATTCTCATAGATCAGTGACACCATCGTGATCGTGGCAAACAAAAAGATCACGATAAACGCGAAGAAAAACAGGTACTGAAAATCCTTACTGACAAGTGACAGGTTTAAGAAACAGAGCACCTGCACCAGGAACATCAGAATATCCTGCAGAATAAAAACGCTACGATGATCCTCTCCCACCGGATACCGGAAAGTATAAAAACAGCTCGCTGTATATAACACCATAAAAAAGGTGATAAAATATTTGGATAATTCAATCATATATTCCTGCATGAATTAAAAACCTCTCTGTCTATTCTACCCCACGTTTTTCATGACCGGTAGTATATTCTGCATAGGGTAATTCACTGCGGACACCGGCAAAATACTCCAGAACATTCAAAGTCTCAGTCTCGTTTTCCGTAGTAAAATCCAGTCGTCCGGTCACAAACCCCTTCCATTTTCCCAGATCCTTGTGCAAGGATAACGGAACGCTGTTGTAGATCACATTAAAGCAATGCGTACAATTCCGCAATACCGGAAATCTCTTATGATAGCGGTCGATCAGATCCAGAGTGCCGGTTCCCTCCCAGAGCCTGCACTGATCTGTGGTCTTCTGCACACAATTGGCGGTAACCATCATGGGGATTCTGCCGTATATCACTTTTTCCGCGGGAAACGCAGGATCCAGTATCGCTTTCTGCTCTGCTGCGTTTAACTCTAACGGCAGACAGAAGCCGTCCAGGAATTCCTTCCAGAAATCCCGGCTGATTCGGTTCCAGAGATACAGGCTATGGTCCCCATAGATCTCCTTTCCGTTAAACTTCCACTGTCTCAGCAGCTCAACATGCTCCATGGAAGCCACCAGAAATCCCTGAATATTTTCAGAATTTTCCTGTAGAAATTCCTTCAATTCCAGCAGATATTGCCGATCCCGAAGACGAAGGATCTTAGGCAGGGCAATCACGCACCGATCCCCTTTTTTAGAAAGTTCCCGGAAAATATCCGCTGTAAATGCCGGATCCTGCAGCAGGAAATCCGCATCCA
The DNA here is from genome assembly GCA_050872885.1 of Acetatifactor sp. Lineage (GTDB taxonomy): Bacteria > Bacillota > Clostridia > Lachnospirales > Lachnospiraceae > Acetatifactor. Next base: position 12,570 of record JBNMHS010000006.1, on the reverse strand, counting down.
GATACAGTCTGAGCTGTCCGTGATCCGGGGAAGATGACTTCCGGAAAGAGGAAGCACAAAAGCCCTGCCATTGTTCCGGTGTACGTAATGTAACGGACCACTCCGAACTGTTCTTTTGTGGTTTTTTCACTGTCTCGCCCCGGAAATCATTCTCCCAAATAGTGTCCGGAGCCTTTTGGGAATCTCTTTTATATGGAAATCCGTTTGCCAGGATCACCTGCTGCTCCAGCAGAGCAAGCCCCTTTCTGCGTAATTCATTGATTGCCTTCAACGGATAGAACGCATTGTCACTGACCAGGATCTCCATCTCATCCGCCAGGCGGAAATGACTGTCCCCAAGTTTTCCGAGTTGTTTCGCTATATTTTCCCGTGTAATGGGCTGGCGGGAAGCTTCCTCTACCAAAGCCCCCTCCACTGTGACTGCCGTCTCCCCGGTCCACAGATATAATTTAGCGGTCTCACCGGTCTTAAATTCTGCCTGCATATATAACGGTAGAGACAGCCTGTGCTCCAGATGCTCCTTCCGGATGCTATCCAGCAAGGCATCATCGCTGCCACTGTAAGCAGGACTGTTCAGCGTTACCATCTCCCGGCCGTTATGCTTATGATAATATCCATCCTGCCGCTCGCTGCGGATATAAAGGCAGGAAAGTGTATGCATATCGGCTTTGGATATTTTCATGGGTGCTTTCGGATCAGCATAATACCGGTCGATATATTTACGATAAACCGCAGTGACTCCGGCAGCATACTCCGGCTTCTTCATTCGCCCCTCAATCTTGAAAGAATCGATCCCTGCCTCAAGCAGCTGTGGAATGTATTCAATGGTACACATATCCTTCAGACTTAAAGGGTAACATTCCTTCAGATGGGTTCCGGTAGCATAAGGCAGACGACAGGGCTGGGCACAGCGTCCGCGGTTACCGCTTCTTCCGCCTAAGATGCTGCTGAACAGGCACTGTCCGGAATAACAATAGCACATGGCACCGTGAATAAAGCATTCTATCTCCATGCCGGTGACTTCTTTGATTCTGCGAATCTCTGTAAGACTCAGCTCTCTGGCAGGAACCACACGACACGCACCCTGTTCCTTCAGGAAAGCCGCACCATATTCTCCGGTGATCGTCATCTGCGTACTTCCGTGAAGTTCCATTCCCGGAAAATACTCCCGAAGATATGCAAACACTCCCATGTCCTGAATGATAACACCGTCCAGTCCGGCACGGTAATACGGCAATATATATTCATACAATTCAGAGAACTCTGAGTTTTTTACCAGTGTGTTCACCGTAAGATATACTTTTCTTCGAAAAAGATGGGCATACCGGATGCAGGCAACCAACTCTTCTTCCGAAAAATTTTCCGCATACGCTCTGGCTCCAAAACGGCTGCCACCCAGATATACAGCATCCGCGCCGGCATGGATCGCTCCGTAAAAAGCCTCTATATTCCCGGCAGGTGCCAGTAATTCTACTCTTTTTGTTACATTCATGAATTTTTGATTTCCTCTGTTGCGTTTTTGCGTTTAGATGGCGTTATAAGCAAATAGCTGCCCGAAAACGGACAGCTATCAATTTATTTGTCTTTTAATTCTGTCTCCAGACGTACGATTTTCTTAGCGTCTTCATTTAACTGCTTTTGCAGTTCCTTTCCCTGCTTTTCGGCATTTTCCAATTTGATCTGTGCAGAAATCAGTTCATGCTTCAAATCATAGAGTTCTTTCTCCTTGCCCTGAAGCTCTTCTTCCAGAATGGATATCTGCTTTTTGGCTTTAAAATAATCATCTGCAATATTCAGCTGGAGTAATACGCTCTGCTTATCCAAAGGCTGTCTCCGAAAGCTGTCCAGTTTACCGTATTCTGCGATCTTGCCGTTAATATAAGAGGCAATCTTCTGCATATAATCTTCACTTTCATAGCCGCTTAAGGTTAATACCTTTCCGCCTATGATCACTTCTGTATCTGTCTTAGGAGACATCTCAACACCCCTCTTAACACTCTTTTGGAAAACACAATATATGCTATTTACGTAAAAATATAATACAAGATTTATTATATATCAGAATGTATAGGGTGGCAAGTAAAATTTCTCAGGCTGTCGGTATCAGTTTAAACCAAGGTGATGATAGGTCAGGTCCGTGACGACTCTGCCCTTCGGCGTCCTGTTTAAAAATCCGTTCTTGATCAGGTAGGGTTCATAAACATCTTCAATGGTACCGGCATCTTCACCGATAGCTGCCGACAGTGTATCCAGGCCGACCGGTCCTCCGTCGAATTTTTCAATGATCGTAACGAGAATATTACGATCAATGTGATCCAGACCCATCTTATCCACGTCCATTAGATCCAGAGCTGTTCTGGCAACTTCTTCCGTGATGATCCCGTCGTATTTCACCTGGGCAAAATCACGGACACGTTTTAAGATCCGGTTAGCCAGTCTCGGCGTACCGCGGCTTCTCCTGGCCATTTCCTTCGCTCCGGCCGGTTCGATCTCCACATCCAGGATCCTGGCAGAATGCATGATGATCTGCTGCAATTCCTCAATGGTATAAAACTCCAGATGATGGATCATGCCAAAGCGGTCCCGCAGAGGCGCCGTTAAGAGTCCGGCGCGGGTGGTTGCTCCCACCAGTGTAAACTTCGGCAGTTCCAAACGTACGGATCTGGCGCTGGATCCCTTACCGATCATAATATCAATGCAGTAATCCTCCATGGCAGGATACAGGACCTCTTCCACCTGACGGTTCAGACGATGGATCTCATCCACGAACAGCAGATCCCCTTCTTCCAGATTATTCAGGATAGCCGCCATCTCGCCCGGCTTCTCGATGGCAGGGCCGCTGGTCACTTTCATATGGACACCCATTTCATTGGCGATGATCCCTGCCAGGGTAGTCTTGCCCAGTCCGGGAGGTCCGTAGAACAGCACATGATCCAGTGCATCCCCACGCTGCTTTGCCGCTGTAATATAGACCTTTAGGTTCTCTTTGATCTTAGACTGACCGATATAGTCATCCAGTGTCTGGGGACGTAAAGAGCCTTCCAGCTTGATATCTTCTTCTGTAATATTTGTCTCTATCATTCTTCTAGGCATAATTCATCCGGTTCCTTAAAACAATTTTTTCAGTGCTGCTTTCAGAATCGCTCCGGAATCCATAGATTCCACATCCTCAATGGCATTGACGGCCTTAAGGCTTTCCGCCTGTCCGTAGCCCAGTGCCACCAGCGCTTCCACAGCTTCCTTTTTCTTCTCACTGTCGATGTGCAGGCTGCCTGCCGTCAGGATTCCCTGGGCGCCGCCTGCGGCGATCTCTCTGGAGATCAGCGTATCATCAATCGAGATCTTATCCTTCAATTCCAGTATCAGACGCTGTGCTGTTCTGGCACCTACCCCCGGAGCTTTTGAGATTGCCTTGGCATCACCGGACATAATGGCAAGCCGCAGGGAATCCGCACCCATGACTGACAGTATGGCCAGTGCTCCCTTAGGGCCGATACCGCTGACCGTGATACAGAGCCTGAACATCTCCAGATCACTCCTGGAGAGAAAACCATATAACAAAAAAGCATCTTCCTTCACATACGTATACGTATAGAGACGAACCTGCTCTCCGATTCCCGGAAGTCTGGATGCCGTGTCCGCTGAGATCCGGACGTTGACACCAAAACCGTTTACATCGATCACGGCATTGTCCACCGTGACATCTTCAAGAACTCCATTCACATATGCAATCATTTCCAGTAATCCTCACATCTTTCAATCGCCTGCAAAAAGTATAGCCTTCAAAAAATCGGCTATGATATGTTTATCATACCATAGCCGAACATATGTTTCAAGCAGCTTTTCCCTTTTCTCTCTCCGTTTTCGGTATCAGCTCTGGATCTGCTTTAACTGGTAGAACTCTCCCCGCAGTGCCATGAGTTCCTCATAAGTACCGTATTCCGCACAATGTCCGTCAGCGATCACGGCAATTCTGTCAGCATCCCGGATCGTAGATAATCTGTGCGCCACGATAAAAGTAGTTCTGCCTTCGGTCAGATTATTCAATGCCTGCTGGATCAGCTTCTCGGAAATACTGTCCAGTGCCGAAGTAGCTTCGTCCAGTACGATCACTTTCGGATCCCTGATCAGTGCTCTGGCAATGGAGATACGCTGTCTCTGACCGCCGGACAGTTTACCTCCGTGCTCTCCCACCATGGTATCCAGCCCTTTGGGCAGCGATGCAATCAGATCCGACAGGTTTGCGGCTTTGATCACTTTCTGTAATTCTTCCTCGGATACATTTTCACAGCCGTAAGTTATATTGTCACGGATCGTTCCGGAGAACAGGATCGATGTCTGGGGCACCACCGCGAGATGCTTTCGGTAAGTACGCAGATCGATCTTACTGATATCTTTACCGTCAATCAGTACTTTTCCGCTCTCAGCCTGATTAAATCCGATGACCAGATTCAGGATGGTGGATTTTCCCGCACCGGATTCCCCTACCAGTGCAATGGTCTCTCCTGCTTTCACATGGAGATTTAAGTGATTCAGCACGTTATGTTCGTTATTTTTATAATGGAAACATACATCCTCAAAATCGAAAGTACCGGTTACCTGTTCCAGTTTCTCCTTGCCTTCATTGTCTTCTATATCCTCGGATAACAATACCTCTCCGATAGAATTGACGGATTCAATACCCTTGGCGATCGTAGGCAATAACGTAACTATGGAAGACACCTGATTTACCACAGTAGCAAAATAACTCTGATACAATGTAATGTCGCCTGCCTGGATTTTCCCGCCGATGGCCAGATATCCGGTAAACGCAAGGCAGATCACCTGAAAAATCTGGAATACCGCCCAGCCCACAGATCCGAACAGCGCCTGGATCAGATCCAGCTTATATCCCTTTTCCGCTACGGCAAAGAGCTGACCGCTCATTTTGGATACCTCTTCATCCTCCAGGGCATGGGCTCTCGTTACCGGCACCAGTTCCACCATCTCCATGACTCTGGCGGAGGTCTCTTCCATTTCCTTACGGAACTCGGTGTTTCTTTTTTTCATGATATTTCGAAAGGTAACCATTGTGATCGCTGCGACAGGTGTTGTCAGCAGGAAAAATATGAACACGATCCGGCTCTTACTGATTGTAACCACCAGTGCCACGCCGATATTCAGTGCAATATTCAGAATGCTTAAAAACAGCTGCGTGGAAAGTCCTTCCACCGCCTCCACATCACGCATGATCTTAGACTGCAGTCTTCCGGACTGGGTCTCCACATGATAAGAAATGGACAACTGCTGAAGCTTTCGGATCAACGCTTTCCGAAGTCCCGTCTCCGCGTAGCGGGTTGCCAGGCTCTTATAGGAGGTATAGAGATAGTTCATCGGTATATTCAACAGGATCAGACCAGCCTCCAGAATACTGTAAAAAATAATATTTCGAAGCGTCTCCGGATTGTGGGCAGTCACATCATTGATAATGTTGGCGGTAATGATCGGCAATACCCAGACACAGGCATGCTTTGCAAAAAAACAGATAACCGCCATGACAAATTTATGATAATTTCCCTTATACAGATGCACCAGTGTACGCAGAGGATGCCCCTGATTGTTCCGATAGCATTCGATAAACCAGCTCTCTGTATCCATCTTCTGTCTGGGAGAAGTTTTTGCTTCAAAATCTTTCATCTTGTCCGATACCTTTCCACAGCCGCAAATAATTCAGCTATTACCTGTTCATTTTATCGCAATTAATATGTATTTACCAGTTCGTTTTTGCTGTTTTCTCTGTAAAATAACTGTTTTTTTGCCAAAATAAGGCTGTGTCAAAACTTTTCGTTTTCACACAGCCTTTTGTGATAACAATAGAATTTATTACGGACGATTAGTTATTGATCAGCTTATCGTTCTCGTTGTTCCAGCTGTAAAGCTTACGGATTTCTTCGCCGACCTTCTCTGAAGGATGCTCGGAAGCAAGCTTTCTCATAGCCTTGAAGTGAACCTGCTTACCTGCGGGAGACATATCTAACAGGAATTCCTTAGCGAAAGTACCGTCCTGAATATCGGACAGGATCTTCTTCATGGTCTTCTTGGTCTCTTCGGTGATCAGCTTGGGTCCGGTGATGTAATCACCATACTCAGCGGTATTGGAGATGGAATATCTCATTCCTGCGAATCCGCTCTGATAGATCAGATCTACGATCAGCTTCATCTCATGGATACACTCGAAGTATGCATTTCTGGGATCGTAACCTGCCTCAACCAGTGTCTCGAAACCTGCCTGCATCAGGGCACATACACCGCCGCACAGAACAGCCTGCTCACCGAACAGATCGGTCTCGGTCTCGGTTCTGAAAGTGGTCTCCAGAACGCCTGCTCTTGCGCCGCCGATACCAAGTGCATAAGCCAGAGCCAGATCCTGAGCCTTGCCGGTAGCATCCTGCTCTACAGCAATCAGACAAGGAACACCCTTACCTGCCTGGTACTCACTTCTTACGGTATGTCCGGGTCCCTTGGGAGCGATCATGGTAACGTCAACGTTCTTGGGAGGTACGATACATCCGAAATGAATGTTGAAACCATGTGCGAACATCAGCATATTGCCCTCTTCCAGATTGGGCTCAATGTCGTTCTTGTACAGATCAGCCTGCTTCTCATCGTTGATCAGGATCATGATGATATCAGCCTTCTTTGCAGCTTCTGCAGCAGTAAATACTTCGAAGCCCTGTGCCTCAGCCTTTGCCCAGGACTTGGAGCCCTCGTACAGACCGATGATAACATGGCATCCGGAATCCTTCAGGTTCAGTGCATGTGCATGACCCTGGCTGCCGTAGCCGATAATTGCGATAGTCTTACCCTCTAATAAAGAGAGATTACAATCTTCCTGATAAAAAATCTTAGCCATTTTTCTTCTCCTCCGTTATGAGTGTTAAAAAATTTATAACTGATAGGGATATTCCCTAGAGCTAACAAAAATTATAAATGTTGTACCGTCAGTCTTCGATGTATGTAACATTTTCAATGCCTCTGCCCAGTCCCGTGATACCGGTTCTGGCAAGTTCCAGCACTTCATATTCTTCCGTAAAACGCTGGATCAGTGCATTTACTTTACTGTGGTTACCCGTAAATTCAACGATCAGATTCTCTGCACCCACATCAATGATCTTCGCACGGAAATTATTGGCAAGGAACTCCACGCCCTGTCGGATCTCCAGACGTTTTTCGGGATCTACCTTGACCTTGACAAGTACCAGTTCACGGTACACACTGTCATCCGGATCCAGTTCTTTAATATCCCGGACATCCACAAGCTTACCTACCTGCTTCTCGATCTGTTCCAGAATATCGTCATCTCCCGAAGTCACAATGGTGATTCTGGTAAAGCGGGGATCTGCCGTCACACCGGCCGTAATGCTTTCAATATTATAACCGCGTCTGGAAAACAATCCGGAAATACGGCTCAATACACCCGATGTGTTATCAACCAACAATTGAAATACTCTCTTCTGCATGAAAACTTTACACAACCTTTCGTATTTCATCAGTTACTTTTTTGCTTCTCTTGCAGCAACTGTATTCTTAATATAGCAAGATGATTGCAGAATGTCAATTAGTGACTTTAACATTATCATTGATGTATTTTAATCATCGTTCTCGGCACATTTTGATAATGCAAGGGTGCCGGTTCTTGCTACTTCCACAATACTGATGGATTGCAGCATCTTGATCAGAGTATCGATTTTCTCCGGTGCATCGCAGATTTGCAGCATCATAAAGTGTTTGGACATATCTACGATCTCTGTTTTCATAATGTCGCAGATTTCTATGATATCCCTACGATTATTCTTGTTATATTTAACCTTTAATAACATCAATTCCCGAGTATAACATTGCTCCTGGGCTAAAGTCTTTACCTTAATGACATCCAGCTTCTTATTCAGCTGCTTCTCGATCTGCTCCAGAGTACGCTCGTCACCGGAGCTTACAATGGTCATACAGGAGACTGCATGGTCATCGGTCTCTCCTACGGCAAGGCTGTCAATATTAAAACATCTTCTGGAGAACAGACCGGCTACTTTACACAGGACACCGGACCGGTTCTCTACCAATACGGAATATATTCTCTTCATTTATGTACAGCTCCCTTCCGTTATTTTACCAGATCCATCGGATCGATCAGACACTCCAGCAGCATGGTATTGTCTTCCGCCAGAAAAGCATCCAGGACTTCATCCACGTGTTCCATATTGGTCAGGCGCAGATAAGGAATATCATAGGCTGCAGACAGTTTTTCCAGATCGGGGCTTCCGGACAGATCTACTACGGAATAATGATCTTTATAGGTATAATGCTGGTACTCACGTACCATACCGAGGTAATTATTCTTCAGCACAATGATCTTTACCGGAATATGATGTTGTCTTATGGTCGCCAGTTCCATCATGGACATCTGGAAAGAACCGTCACCGCATACTGCAATCACCTGCTTGTCCATAGCTGCCGTCTTGGCTCCCATGGCTGCGGGAATGGAATAACCCATGGTTCCCATACCGCCGGAAGTTAAGAATTTTCCCTTTTTCACGATATGGTAGCTGCAGGACCAGATCTGATTTTGACCGACATCTGCCACATAGATGCCATCTTCCTGCATTTTTCCGGAAAGCTTCCGGATGAACGCCGCCGGATCCACATAATCGGGATTGGGGGTTCTCTTCTTTTCCATGGTAGCGCGATATTCGTTCAGGGTAGAGAGCCATTCTTCATAGTTGCAGCTGAACTCTTCTTTCTGGAAATCCTGGAAAATATGTTTCGCATCTCCTACCAGGGGGATGGACGGACCGGCATTTTTACCGATCTCGGCAGGATCCACATCGATATGTACCAGAATTTTATTCCGGGTGATCAGATCCGGCTGACTGACAGCACGGTCTGCCACTCTGGCGCCTACCATGATCAGCAGATCAGACTCGTTCATGGCACGGTTTGCGTAAGCCTTGCCGTTATTCCCCACCATTCCGTAATAGAGCGGATGTTCGGTAGGCATGACACCGATCCCCATCATGGTGGATACTACGGGAATACCGTGTTCTTCCGCAAAGCTGCGCAGCTCTTCCTCGGCCTCGCTGAGCAGGACCCCGCCTCCGGCACAGATAATGGGGCGTTTTGCCTTTTCCAGCTCTTTTATGACCTTTTTGATCTGCACCGCATGTCCCTTAACGGTAGGCTTATAAGTACGCAGGTTCACCTCTTCCGGATAATGGAAGTTCTTGATGACGGCATTCTGAATATCAATGGGAATATCGATAAGTACAGGTCCCTTTCTTCCGGTGTTGGCTATATAAAATGCCTCCTTGAAGACTCTGGGAATATCGTTTACATTTTTCACGAGATAACTGTATTTCACAAATGATTCCACAGCACCGGTAATATCCGCTTCCTGGAACACATCACTTCCCAGAAGTTCACTGTTGACCTGGCCTGTAATGCAGACTAACGGAATACTGTCTGCAAATGCCGTGGCAATGCCGGTAATTACATTAGTGGCACCGGGACCGGAAGTCACCGCACATACCCCGGGTCTGCCGGTCATACGGGCTACCCCGCTGGCCGCGTGAGCTGCATTCTGTTCCGTACGTATCAGCACTGTTTTGATCTCAGAATCCAGAATACTGTTGAAAAAAGGACATATCGCAACGCCGGGATATCCGAAAACAGTTTTTACCCCTTCCGCTTCCAGACATTTAATAATCGCATCTGCTCCAATCATTTTGCTTCGCTCCTTTATCTATACTCATCTATACTTAAAATTGTGTTATTCCATCAGACTTTTTGCCAGCTTCACCGCATCCGCCGCATCCTTGGAATAACCGTCTGCTCCGATCTCATCCGCATATTCCTGCGTGATCACGGCTCCGCCGATAATGATCTTGGCTGTAATACCCTCTTCCTTTGCAGCTGCCACGATCTCCCGCATTCTCTGCATGGTGGTGGTCATGAGTGCTGACAACGCGATGAACTCCGCATGATGCTCTTTTGCTGTTTCCAGGATTTTTGCCTGCGGCACATCCTTCCCCAGATCGATCACATGAAAGCCATGATTCTTAAGCATCAGTGCCACCAGGTTTTTACCAATGTCATGAATATCGCCTTCTACCGTGGCAATGACGACTACCGGCATCTCTTCACCGGTGCTTCCCGTCTGTAACAGGGGTTCCAGTACCTCGATGGAATTCTTCATCGCCTCCGCGCTGGCAATCAGCTGCGGCAGGAAGTATTTTCCCTGGTCAAAATATTCTCCCACCTGATTGATAGCCGGAAGTAATACCTGATTTAACAGTTCCGTTGGTTTTTCACCGCTTTCCAGGGCTTCCTTCGTAATCTTTACGATACCGTTACGATTTCCCTTCAGGACCGCCGTTTTCAGCTTGTCCTGCATTTCATTGATCTGGGATACATTCTCTGTCACGGTTTCTTTTTTCTCATTGCCGGTACTGCCTGTCTGTCCGGACGGAGCCCCCTGTTTTTCCAGAAGTGCCATCTTTTTCGCAAGCTCGGCCTCTTTTTCTTCTCTGCGCTCCTTAACGCCGCCGGCATATTCTATGTAACGCAGTGCCGCATCTTCTTTGTTCAATAACAGATCCGCAGCAAGCGCACAGCTCATAAGAAGCTCCTGGGACGGGTTTGCGATAGCCATGGTAAGTCCTGCCTGGATGGCAAGCGTTAAAAATGCCGTATTGACAAATCCTCTCTCCGGCATGGCGAAAGAAATATTGGACAAGCCGCAGATCGTGGCAAATCCGTTTGCTTTGCAGTACCGGATCGTCTCCAGGGTCTCCAGCGCCGCTTTGGGATTGGCTCCTACCGTTGCCACCAGACCGTCTACCACAATATCTTCCTTGCGCATTCCAAGTGACACGGCACGGTCATAAATCTTATGAATGATCTCTTTCTTTTCCCCGATATCTTTCGGCAATCCCGCATCCGACAGAGGAAGCAGGATAAACATAGCACCGTATTTAGCTACAACAGGAAGCAGTTTTTCGAATTTTTCCGTCTCGAGAGAAACGGAATTAACCAGTGCACGTCCGGGATAGTTGCGAAGAGCGGCCTCTAAGACTTCAACATAACTGGAGTCCAGTGAAAGCGGCAGATTGGTCACACCGCTGACTTCTTCCAGTGCCCGAAGCATACTGGCCTTTTCATCAATACCGCTCATTCCCATATTGATGTCCAGTACCTTTGCACCGCAGTTTTCCTGCTCTTCGGCAAACTGTATGACTTTTTCAAAGCTGCCCTCCCGAAGCTGTGCCTGCAGAGCTTTTTTGCCCGTGGGATTGATGCGCTCTCCTACGACGAAAAATCCGTCATCCAGTCCAAAGCTGACTGTAACACGTTCCGAAGTCAGATACCGGATACCGTCAGGTCTTCTGGGTACCGTTACTGTTGCCTCTGTGCCAAAGCGTTCATGGATCTGCCTTATGAATTCCGGTGTCGTACCGCAGCAGCCGCCCAAAATGGTAGCTCCCGCATTGACCAGTACTTCCATTTCCTCTGCAAACTCTTCCGCCTCCATGTTATAACAGGTGCTGCCGTTCTCATCCAGATAGGGCAGTCCCGCATTCGGCTTGGCGATCACAGGGATCGTTGTGACGGATACCATATCGGAAATAATCTGTTCCATCTGGGCAGGTCCCGTAGAACAGTTGGCTCCGACAGCACTGGCACCCAGACTTTCCAATACGATAGCCGCAGTTTTTGCATCCGTGCCGAACAGTGTTCTGCCGTCTGCTTCGAAGGTAAGTGTTGCGATAACCGGCAGGGTGCAGACTTCTTTGGCGGCGATCAGTGCCGCTCTGGTCTCTGCCAGACTCATCATGGTCTCCACTACCAAAAGGTCTGCTCCGGCATCCACCAGGCAGAGAATCTGCTCCTTATAAATATCGATCAACTCTTCCAGTTCCATTTTTCCCATGGGCTTTAACTGCTCACCGGTCATAGTGATATCTCCGGCCACGAGCACCGTTTGCCCCGGCGTACTTGCAGCAGCTTCTTTTGAAATCGCTACCAGGTCATGGATCATGGAAGTCATATTATTTTCCAGATGATATTCTGCCAGCTTCACGCGATTGGCAGTAAATGTCGGTGCATACAGAATATTGGTTCCCGACTGCACATACGTTTTCTGTAATTGCAGCATAACCTCCCGGTGTTCCAGTATCCACTGTTCAGGGCAGACCCCCGAAGGCATTCCGGCTTTTACCAGATTGGAACCGGTAGCACCGTCCAGATATAAGATATGATCTTTGCTTAATTGTCTGAATTCTTCTCTTGTCATAGCTCTCTTTTCCTGTTTCTTGATTCTTTTAATCATACCACAATGTCCTTTTATTCGTAAAGGGGACGTTTTACTTGAGTTTCCGTAGTTTTATCCACAGCCACACCTATTTTCATATATTGTCATAAACAACTTTCAAAAAATGCGTAAAATATAAGGAATCCCATTCCTTTTTGATGTAAAATTAAGTCACCACAACAAAACTGTACTAAACAAAAAAGAGGAGGATTCCCTGTGGCTTATTTTAC
>JBNMHS010000005.1:0-67954 GCA_050872885.1 Acetatifactor sp. | reverse complement strand
TCAGACCAGACCCACCCTGTCCGTACAGCGGATCGGCGAACTGATCGCCTTTATCAAAGGAATCAAACCGGATGTGGTCTGCATGGTGGACAACTGCTACGGAGAATTTGTGGAGACCATAGAGCCCTCCGATGTGGGAGCGGATATGATCGTGGGATCCCTGATCAAGAACCCCGGCGGCGGATTGGCTCCCATCGGTGGTTATATCGCCGGAAAGAAGGAATGCGTGGAAAATGCGGCATATCGTCTGACTTCCCCCGGACTCGGCAAGGAAGTAGGAGCGTCTCTCGGTATCCTGAAGGACTTCTATCAGGGATTTTTCCTTGCTCCCACAGTGACGGCAGGAGCACTGAAGGGTGCAATCTTTGCCGCAAATGTGTATGAAAAATTGGGATTTGCTGTCGTGCCGAACGGCAGTGAGAGCAGACATGATATCATCCAGGCTGTTACCTTCGGACAACCGGAAGGTGTGATCGGCTTCTGCCAGGGAATCCAGGCAGCGGCACCGGTAGACAGTCATGTAACTCCCGAACCCTGGGATATGCCGGGGTATGACGCCCAGGTGATCATGGCAGCGGGAGCTTTCGTATCCGGTTCCTCTATCGAACTGTCCGCAGACGGTCCGATCAAGCCTCCGTATGCAGTATATTTCCAGGGAGGACTGACCTGGCAGCATGCAAAATTCGGTATCATGAAGTCTCTGCAGGCACTGGTGCAGAAAGGAATCGTGACAGAAGAACAGATCCGGAATGCAATGTAAATACGAACAAAAATTTAGAATCCTGTAGAAAAAGCGCAAAATAAAATCTACTAAATTTGTGTACAGAAGACGTATTTTGTGATAGTATAAAAAGACGTATGGAAGATAGACTTTCACGGGGAGGGTTTATCCGCCGCAGAAAAGTACACAAAAGAAAGAAGAGGAAACACCTTGAAAAGAGTGAATTGGGTTTTGATCGTCCTTGTCCTGATCGGCTTTGTGATCGGCAGATTTATCGGGACTTATTTTGACGGTACCTTTCTGAATTACGGACAGAATTTCGGACTCAGCAGTCCGGTGGAACTGAATCTCGGATTTATTATTCTGACTTTCGGTCTGGAATTCAACATTACGATAGCGAGTGTGATCGGCGTGATCATCGCGTTTGTGGTGTACCGTTTTATCCGTTAGGCACATACGTCGGAGAAGGCAGAAGGAGACTTATGCCTGAAAAGAAAGTACAAGCAAACAATAATCCCGAACTCCCGTATGAAAGATTCCTGAATTTCGGTCCGGAAAATCTGACGGAGGCAGAACTGCTTGCGGTCATTTTGCGGACAGGCACCAAAGACACTTCGGCGGTAGCACTTGCCGAAAAGGTGCTGGCGCTTGCAACCTATCCGAGGGAAGGACTTTTGGGTCTGCATGACGTAAGCATCGAAGAGCTGATGGAAATCCGCGGGATCGGTATGGTCAAGGCGGTGAAGCTGAAATGCATCGCAGAGCTTTCCAAGCGGATGAGCCGTGCAAAAGCCAGAACCGGGATCTGCTTTACCAGGGCGGATATGGTCGCGGAATATTTCATGGAGAAACTCAGACACCGGGACACGGAATGTGTGTACCTGCTCTGTCTGGATGCCAAAGGGCAGCTGATCCGGGAGAAAAAACTTTCGGACGGCAGTGTTAATATGGCATTGATCTCTCCCAGAGAAGTGTTTCTGGAAGCGTTGAAGGACAAAGCCGTGAATATCATTCTGGTACACAATCATCCCAGCGGAGACCCCACACCCAGCAGTTCCGACAGAGAACTGACTGCAAATGTGGCATCCGTGGGAGAACAGATGGATATCCCGTTACTTGACCACATTATTATCGGAGATAACAGGTATACTAGCTTTAAAGAGCAAAAATTATTGATTTGATATAAGAAAGGGACAAAGACAGTGGCAAACAATGCATTCGGTATCGACCTTGGTACCAACAACATTAAAATCTATAATCGCAATGATGACAACATTATGATTGAGAAAAATATGATTGCCATCGAGAACAAAAATACGTTATTTGCGTATGGCAACTCTGCATTTGAAATGTATGAGAAGGCGCCGGGCAATATTCATATTTCTTATCCGCTTTCTAACGGCGTGATCGCGGACATTAAGAATATGGAGACTCTGGTAAAATATTTTATCGGAGATCTGCAGAAGGGAAATACCAAGCCTTCCGATTTCTTTATTGCGGTTCCTACGGATGTTACCGAGGTTGAGAAGAGAGCATTCTACGATCTGATCAAGGGTGCGAATGTAAAGGCCAAGAAGATCATGGTCGTTGAGAAAGCTGTAGCGGATGGACTGGGGCTGGATATCGATGTAAAAAATTCGCAGGGTGTATTGGTTGTCAATGTGGGTTATGAGACGACGGAAATCTCTATTTTGTCTCTGGGCGGCATCGTCCTCAGCAGACTGATCAAAGTGGGCGGCATGAAGTTTGATGATGCGATCCGTGCGGCGGTCAGAAGAGAGTTTTCTTTGATCATCGGAGGAAAAACAGCGGAAAACGTTAAAATTTCCCTGAAGGAATTGGAAGAAGAGGGAAAAGGTGCCATTGTGTACGGCAGAGACATCGTGACGGGCCTTCCCGTGGAACGTGAGATCCCCACAAAGATGGTGGACGAGTCTCTGGAAGAGCACTTTAATACCATTATCGATAATGTAAAAGTGATTCTGGAGAGAACTCCGCCCGAACTGGCTGCGGATATTTACCGCCATGGTATTTATCTGACCGGTGGGGCTTCCCAGGTAAGTCATCTGGCAGAAAGACTTGCCACAGGTACCGGATTGCATGTAAATGCAGCTGAAAATCCGCTGACCAGTGTTGCAACAGGTCTGGCCAAGATCATTAAGGATGAGAACTATAAAACTGTAGCTTACGCAATTGAAGGGATGAGTAAATGAGCCCAGTCGTAAAAAGAAAAGGGGAGAGGTTTACTTTGCCAAGTAAATATCTCCTTTTTATTTTAACAATTCTATGTACCGTTATGATGCTGGTAACTTTCGGAACCAATGTATTTAACCGCCCTTTTAACAGGGTGGGAGGGTATGTGATCGTTCCTTTTGAACAGGGAATTGCCAAAGCGGGAGAATGGCTGTCTAACCGCTCGGATGAACTGGTGCAGATCCGTGAACTCCTGGCGGAAAATAGTGCTTTAAAGGAACAGGTGGCATCTCTTACGGAAGAAAATACATTGTTACAGCAGGATAAATATGAACTGAATGAACTCAGAGGACTGTTGGAACTGGATGAAGAATACGGAGACTATAATAAGATCGGTGCCAGGATCATCAGCAGGGATTCCGGCAACTGGTATTCTTCGTTTGTCATTGACAAGGGTTCCAATGACGGACTCGCTGATGATATGAATGTTATTGCCGGAGGCGGTCTGGTGGGACGTATTACCTCGGTGGGACCGAACTGGTCCAGGGTGACTTCTATTATTTCCGACAATTCAAATGTCAGCGGCATGACACTTGCAACGGGAGATAATCTGATCGTATCCGGAGATCTGCAGCTGATGGCGCAGGGAGTCATTCCTTTCAGCAAACTGGTAGACAGCCGGGATGCTGTAGCGGAAGGAGACAAAGTGGTGACTTCCGATATCAGCGACAAATATCTTCCGAATATTCTGATCGGTTATATCAGCACGATCAACAAGGATACCAATAACCTGACCAAATCCGGTTATCTGACCCCTGTGGTAGATTTCGAACATCTCAGTGAGGTGCTTGTGATCACGGATAAAAAACAGCAGGTACCGGACGGAGGAAGCACAGATGGAGAATAACAGCAGCTTCCTTCGTAAAATTGTTGTCGCGGTACTGATCATTCTGTTTTTTATTTTGCAATGTAATGTATTCAACAGTCTGGCATTGGGCGGTATTATTCCGAATCTGATGATTATCCTGACTTCTTCCTTTGGATTTATGAGAGGAGAAAAAGAAGGGCTTCTCATCGGGTTTTCCTGCGGACTCTTATGTGATATTTTCTTCGGGAGTTTTCTGGGATTTTATGCCATGGTGATGATGTACATAGGTTTTTTAAACGGAAAGTTTTGCAGGATCTTTTATCCGGAAGATATTAAATTACCGTTGGCACTGATCGTGGTGAGCGATATTTCTTACGGATTGATTTGTTATATTCTGATGTTTCTTTTGAGAGGGCGTTTTCATTTCCCGTACTATTTTACAAGAGTGATCCTTCCGGAGGCACTTTATACCATTGTTGTTACGATTGTTTTATATCCTCTGATCCTGAAAATCAATCAGAGACTGGAGGAAAAGGAAAAAAGGAGCGCACAGAAATTTGTTTCGTGAAATCAAAGATCACATTATTAATATTGTGACCAGCAGACTGACAGTACTTATGATACTGTTTGCTTTTTTTGCGGGAGTCCTGCTTTATCGTTGCTTTCATTTGCAGATCGTAAACGGAGAAGAGTATCTGAATGATTTTATCCTTCAGATCGAGAAGACCAGGGATATTTCCAGTACCAGAGGACGGATTCTTGACAGAAACGGCAATGTACTGGCAGAAAATGAACTGGCATATTCCGTAAAGATCGAGGATGTATTTGAGTCCAGCCGGAATAAAAATGCAAAAGTCAATGATGTCGTCTATCGTCTGATCAAGCTGATCGAGAAAAACGGGGACAGTGTGATCACGGATTTCAAGATCGTGGTCGATGAGGACGGGGATTATGCTTATTCTGTGGATGGGACGGCGCTGCTGCGTTTTCAGGCAGATGTTTTGGGCTACCGGACGGTGGACAAGCTTTCGACCGAACAGAAAGCAATGACCGCGCAGGAACTGATGGAATATTTAAGCCGTGTGAAAGGCGGTTTTGCCATTGGACAATATGAAGATCCGGATGACACCGGCACAGAGTTTATCCCGGGCAAAGGCTATACCAAGGAAGAATGGCTGCAGATGGTGACCATCCGATATGCCATGAATCTGACTTCTTTCCGGAAATATGTGGGAACCACTGTGGCTACCAATGTCAGCGAAGAAACCGTGGCGGTGATCATGGAGAATTCCGACCAGCTGGATGGTGTATCGATCGTGGAGGATACCGTACGTCATTACATAGACAGCAAATATTTCGCTCATGTGCTGGGCTATACAGGCAAGATCTCTTCCGATGAACTGACAGAGTTAAATGATCAGGTGGTGGCGGAAGGCGGCATGGCAGACACTTATACGATCAATGATGTCGTAGGTAAGAGCGGTATTGAATCCTATATGGAGACCACACTGCAGGGCGTCAAGGGAAGTGAAAAAGTAGTGGTGGACAACACCGGCAAAGTGATCACTATTTTAGACCGCAAAGAAGCGCAGCCGGGTGCAGATGTGTATCTGACCATCGACAAGGATCTGACGGAGGCAGTCTATAATATCGTTGAACAGAAGCTTGCCGGTCTGGTATCCGGCAAGATCATCAACGCCAAAGAATTCAATCTGCCGGAAAATGCAAAAAGCTCATCCATTAAGATCCCAATCTATGATGTATATTTTGCCATGATCAATAATAACATCCTGGACAGAAAGCATTTTGAGGCGGAGAATGCCGGAGAGACGGAGAAAGCCGTCTATGCCGCGTATCTGGAATATAAGCAGGGAGTTTACGACAGACTGACTTACGAACTGACGGACGGTGCAACTCCTTATAATAAACTTTCCAAGGAATATCAGGTATACCAGAGCAATATAGTAAGCCTTCTCAGAGATGAAGGCGTGATCATGAAGGAACTGGTGGATGATAACGACGCGACCCAGAATGCATGGGCGAAAGAAGAAGTGATCTCCTTAAAAGAGTATCTTCAGTATTGTATTGCCATGAACTGGATCGATGTGAGCAAGCTGGACCTGAATGATAAATATTCGGATTCCGCAGAGGTCTATGACAAACTGCTGGAGTATACGATCGAAGCCATCGATCATACTACGGAATTCCAGAAACGCTTTTATAAATATATGCTTTTAAACGATAAGATCACGGGAAGACAGATCTGTATGCTCTTATGTGAACAACAGGTGGTAGATATCCCTGCGGAGGATGAAGAAGGACTGTATTCCGGAAAGTTGTCGGCGTATCAGTTCATGATGAACCGGATCAATAACCTGGAGATCACACCGGCGCAGCTGGCACTGGATCCCTGTAATGCTTCCGTGGTCATTACGGATGTCAATACAGGTGATGTACTGGCTATGGTGTCTTATCCCGGATATGACAATAACAAGATGGCAAATACTGTGGACGCGGAATATTACGCACAGCTGAATGCGGACAAGTCCAGTCCCCAGCTGAATTTCGCTACCCAGTATAAGGCAGCGCCCGGATCTACATTTAAAATCGTATCCGCTACAGCGGGACTGATGGAGAATGTGATCAATCTGCAGACCCGTGTGAATTGTGTCGGTACTTTTACAGAAATCACACCGTCCCCCAGATGCTGGAGAATCTCCGGACACGGTTATGAAAATGTGACATCCGCCATCAAGGATTCCTGTAACTACTTCTTCTATAATGTGGGCTATCAGCTGGCAACCAGAAGCGGAAGTTATGATGAACAGGGTGGTCTGGATACTTTGAATAAATATGCGGATCTGTACGGACTGACGGATAAGTCGGGTGTGGAGATCGGAGAATACGCTCCGGATGTATCTACCAAGGACCCGGTACGTTCTGCCATCGGACAGGGCAGTAACAGTTACACTACGGTGGGACTGGCACGATATGTCACAACAATAGCCAACAGCGGAACCTGCTATAATCTGACACTGCTGGACAAAACCACGGATTCCCAGGGAAATCTGCTGAAGGAATATCATGCGGAAGTAAGAAATCAGATAGACCTCCCGCAGGAATATTGGAATGCATTCCATCTCGGTATGAGACAGGTAGTGGAAAACAAAGCGTATTTCAGTGATCTGGCAGTAAATGCGGCAGGTAAGACAGGTACGGCGGAGCAGACAGCGTCAAGACCCAACCATGCTTTGTTTATCTGTTATGCACCGTATGAGAGTCCTGAGATTGCCATTGCAACCAGAATCCCGTTCGGCTATTCCTCAGACTATGCGGCACAGTTTACCAGAGACATTATCAAATATTACTATGGACTTGCCGAAGAGGATGATCTGATCACCGGAACCGCGGATACTTTGGATAATGCGGTTTCTAATGAGATGTAACTATATTTTTTAAAGACAGGTAAGAATAATGAAAGATGCAGTATTGATCAAAAGCTTTCCCAACGGAATCAATCTTGTGATGCGTGAAGACGTGGAAATGGATGAAATCCTAAACGAACTTGCGATGAAGTTCGCCGAGGCCAGAAACTTTTTCGGGACGTCCAGCATGGCTCTTTCCATGGAAGGCAGAAAAGTGACGGAAGACGAAGAAATCCGGATCCTGGATACGATCCGCCAGAACAGCAATGTAAGGATCGTGTGCATTGTAGGCAGGGATGAAGAAACCAATAAAAATTACATCAAGGCCTTACAACACATGGAAAAGGTGTTTTCCATGGATAAAAACCTGACCGGCGGGGATGAGGGACAGTTTTACAAGGGAACTCTGAAGAACCGGGAAGTGATCGAGACAGAGAACAGCATTGTGGTGCTTGGGGATGTCTATCCGGGCTGTGCGGTGATATCCGCAGGCAATATCATTATCCTCGGAGGCCTGTACGGGGAAGCCTATGCAGGCGGTTCCGGCAGGGAAGATTGTTATATTGTAGCGCTTGAAATGGAGCCGGAAAGATTAAAAATCGGCGATTTCAAATATAAAACCAATGCGAAACAGTCGAAATGGGGGATACGCCCCAAAGTACAACCGAAAATTGCACACCTGAAGAATGGAAAGATCGTATTTGATCCCCTTACAAAAGAATTACTGGGTACTTTCTAAAAGAATCCAGGGGACGACAAAATATAACAGGAGGAATCCAAAATGGAACAAAACGTTTCCACGGAGAAGAAAAGCTCCGAAGTCATTGTCGTCACTTCAGGAAAAGGCGGTGTAGGTAAGACCACTACATCCGCAAACGTGGGTACAGGTCTTGCAAAGGCAGGCTGTAAAGTCTGTCTCATTGATACGGATATCGGTCTGCGCAACCTTGATGTTGTCATGGGGCTGGAAAACCGTATCGTGTATAATCTGGTAGATGTTATAGAAGGAAACTGCAGAATCAAGCAGGCCCTGATCCGCGATAAGCGTCATCCGGGGCTGTATCTGATGCCTTCGGCACAGACCAGGGATAAGTCGGCGGTAACACCGGGACAGATGGTAAAAGTGATCGATCATCTCAGGGAACAGTTTGATTACATCATCCTGGACTGTCCGGCGGGAATCGAGCAGGGATTTCAAAATGCCATTGCGGGTGCGGACAGGGCGCTGGTGGTAACGACACCGGAGGTATCTGCCATCCGGGATGCAGACCGTATTATCGGGCTGCTGGAAGCCAATGGTTTCAAACAGATGGATCTGATCATCAACAGACTGCGCACGGACATGGTAAAGCGCGGCGATATGATGTCGGCAGATGATGTGGTGGATATTCTGGCGGTGCCACTTATCGGGATTGTCCCCGATGATGAAAACGTAGTGATTGCTACCAATCAGGGGGAACCGTTAGTCGGAAGCGATACACCGGCCGGAAAGGCTTACGGTAATGTGGTGGATCGACTGCTCGGAAAAGAAATTCCGTTCCTGGATTTCGAAAAAGGAGTCTCTTTTTGGACAAAAGTAACCGGTATTTTCCGGAAAGCATAGGAAGGGGACGGGATGAATATGAAGCATTTTTTTCGCAGGAAAAGCTCCTGCCAGGTTGCAAAGGATCGCCTGAAGATCCTGTTGATATCGGACAGGGTGAACTGTTCTCCTGAGATGATGGAACTGATCAAGGCGGATATTACAAAAGTGATCTCAAAATACATGAGGATCGATACGGACCATATGGAGATCGAGATACAGGCGAAGGGCAATAAGGGAGGACGGAACAAAAGTCCAAGTCTCATTGCCAATATTCCGATTCTCGACCTGCAGAAAACTGCGAAAATGCCATAAGGGAACAGAAAGGCAAAACAGATGTTTAAAAATTATAGATTGCGGGATTATGACTTTAAATTGATCATATTGGTACTGGCTTTGTCTGTCATTGGCATCATAACCATCGGCAGTGCGGAGCCTGCACAGCAGACGAAACAGGTGGCGGGCGTAGTTGCCGGTGCTGTAATTATGATTGCACTGTCTTTCTTCAATTATTCCGTGATCCTGAAGCTATACTGGTTGATGTACATAGGAAATCTGGTACTCCTGGGACTGGTCATCCTGATGGGAGAAGAAGGCAACGGTGCACAACGGTGGCTGAAGATCGGCGGATTGCAATTTCAACCTTCCGAACTTGCAAAAATTTTATTGATTTTATTCTTTGCACAGTTTATTATGAAATATAAGGAGAAGTTGAATACTTTCCCTGTGATCGCATCGATTGCAGTACTGATGGGTGTTCCCTGGATCATGGTAAAGGAACAGCCGGCACTGTCTACCAGTCTGGTACTGATCTTTATTTTCTGTGTGATCCTGTATACCGGAGGCATTAGTTACAAGCTGATCTTCGGAGCATTGGCGGTAGCTGTTCCGGCAGTGGTCATACTGGTATCCCTGGCGATGCAGCCGGACAGTACCATCCTGGAAACCTATCAGAAAAATCGTATCCTTGCGTTTGTAAATCCGGAAGAATATTCCACGGATCTGGCATATCAGCAGCTGAATTCCGTAACGGCAATCGGTTCCGGACAGCTGGATGGCAAAGGCTACAAAAACAATGAGATCACATCGGTAAAAAACGGAAATTTCCTGTCTGAAGCGGAAACCGATTTCATATTTGCCGTAATCGGTGAAGAGTTCGGTTTTAAGGGAAGTATCGTGGTAATCTTACTGCTGATGTTTACGGCAATGGAATGTATCTCGATCGCCGGAAAGGCGAAAGACATTGCGGGTACGATCATAGCGGCGTCAATGGGGGGACTGATCGCTTTCCAGAGTTTCGTGAATATCGGAGTGGCTACTTTTATTTTACCGAATACGGGACTTCCGCTGCCGTTTGTAAGTTATGGCCTGACCTCTTTGCTGAGTCTGTATATTGGAATGGGTGTTGTATTGAACGTACGGTTACAGGCGAAGAGAAGCTAGACAAAAGAAATATACATTATATAGAGAAGGGGTATAGACGATATGAACATTGCACTGATCGCACATGATGCCAAAAAGAAACTGATGCAGAATTTCTGCATTGCATATCGCGGAATTTTAAGCAAAAATGAATTATATGCCACAGGAACGACCGGCAGATTGATCGAAGAGGTCACGAACCTGAATGTTCACAAGTATCTGGCGGGACATCTGGGAGGAGAACAGCAGATCGGCGCCCAGATCGAACACAACGAGATCGACCTCGTGATCTTCCTGCGGGATCCGCTGGCACCGAAAGCACATGAGCCGGATGTGAGTAATGTAATGCGCCTGTGTGATATGCATAATATTCCGCTGGCAACGAATCTCGCCAGCGCGGAACTGTTGATCAAGTCCTTAGACAGAGGAGATTTAGAGTGGCGTGAAATGTACAAATAAAGTTCGTTGGATCTGCTTCTGTATGTCCATGATCCTCTGCGTGGGTCTGCTGACCGGATGCGGCAATGTGGCTTATACATTTCCTTATGATGTTAACTCCAGTGTCAGCAGCTTTAATGTGCTGGCGGGGACCGGAGCCGGAAGGGCAGAACCGTTTGCGGCCGATCTGTGTGTCGTGACGGAGGATGAGACGGGAGACGGCAGTGTAGACATGTCACAGGCTTCAGCTGCTGTATTATTCGACGTAAATAACAAAAAGGTATTATATTCCAAAAATGCGCATGAAAGATTATATCCTGCCAGTCTGACCAAGGTAATGACGGCGCTGGTGGCACTGCAGAATGCTTCTTTAGATACGGTGCTGACTGCGACGGATACTGTGAAGATCAGCGAGTCCGGTGCGCAGCTCTGCGGACTGAAATCCGGAGATACCATGACACTGGATCAGGCATTGCATATTCTGTTGATGTATTCTGCCAATGATGCGGCAATGCTGATCGCCGAGAATATCGGCGGCAGTGTGGATCATTTCGTGGAGATGATGAACGAGGAAGCAGTGCGGCTGGGAGCGACCAATACCAGCTTTGCAAATCCTCACGGATTGTCGGATGACAACCATTATACTTCTGCCTATGATCTGTATCTGATCTTTAATGAAGCAATCAAGTATGATTCCTTTAATGAGATCATTCATATGACCAGCTATCAGACGACCTACTACGATAAAGACGGTAAGGCCAAAGAACTTACGGTAAATAATACGAACAGATTTTTAAGAGGAGATTTTCAGGCACCGGAAAATATTACTGTCATCGGCGGCAAGACAGGTACTACCAATGCCGCGGGACACTGCCTGATCCTGTTGTCCAGGGATGTAAACGGAGCCCCGTATATATCGGTCATTCTGAATTCTTCGGCGAGTGACGTACTGTATCCGGAAATGGTGCAGCTGTTGGAGCAAATCAATAAATAACTGTTGTTTTTTGAGGGGTTATAAACTATAATAAAGTAAATAGGTTGCGTGAAGTTCCTATAAATTTTACGACAGGAGGGTTACACCAATGGTTCAGTTGATTGTAGGCAAAAAGGGTAAGGGCAAGACAAAACAGCTGTTGGACAAAGTAAACAGCGAGGTAAAGGAAATATCGGGCAGTATCGTATATCTGGACAAAAGTACGAAACATATGTATGAACTGAACAACAAGGTGCGTCTGATCGACGTTTCCCGTTACATGATCGAGAATGAAAGCGAATTTTTGGGATTTGTATGCGGCATCATTTCTCAGGATCATGATCTGGAGCAGATGTATTTCGACAGCTTTCTGAAGATTGCGGCTTTGGAAGACAAAGATATTTCCGCTGTTGTTGAGAAGCTGGAGAGAATGAGCGAGTTCTTCCAGGTTGATTTTATCCTCAGCGTATCAAAGGATGAATCCGAATTACCTGAGTCTGTGAAGGATAAGATTATTGTATCTTTGTAAAAGAACGTATTATAGCTTTACGTATGAGAAGCCTCGGATGTCAGCCGGGGCTTCTCAAATGTACGGGAGGAAGGAGGTTTTACTATGGCAGAACAACAGAAAAAAGTAAAAAAATATAGAAAACCTTTGAACCTCAATATCGGTATGTTGATTTTCGGAGCTATTTTTATCTATGTGATCATCTGCGTGATCATGTATTTCCAGACAGATCATATTGTCCGCTATGAAGTAACGGAGGGATCGCTGGCTGCCAATAATATCTACAGAGGAATCGCCATCCGCAGTGAGAGTGTTGTAAATACGGATACGGCGGGATATGTTAACTTTTATGCCAGAGAGGGCGAGAGAGTTGCCAAAGGTGACACGGTATATATCGTGGATGAAACCGGCCGGTTGAATGAAGAACTGGAAGACGCAAGCCTTGGCGAAAATACGCTGAGCAATCAGGAGCTCTCGGAGTTTCGCAATGAGATTGTGAATTTTATGCATGGGTATGATGACATAAATTATGAAAATACCTATGATTTCAAATATTCCTTGAAAAATACGGTATTGAAGCTGGCCAATGTAAATATGCTGCAAAGCATTGAAAGCGATAACGGCGGGTCTGCGGCGAACATTGTTAATTTCTGTTATGCTCCGATGACCGGGATCGTAGCTTATTGGACCGACGGTTACGAAGGACTGACGGCCGAAGCGGTGACAGAAGAAGTATTTGATGACAAGAATTACGAAAAAAAACAGATGCTCGGAAACGAACTGATGGCGGTAGGAGATCCTGTGTACAAGCTGTCTACCGATGAAAACTGGTCTGTGGTCATTCCCATAGATGCACAACGCGGAGCTGAGATCCAGCAGGAAGATTATGTTAAGGTACGCTTCCTGAAGAACCAGTATGAATCCTGGGGAAAGGCACAGCTGTTTACGGGCAGCGACGGCAATATATTTTTATCTCTGACGTTTACCAATTCCATGGTCACATTTGTGTCTGACCGCTTTTTGGATATTGAGTTGATACTGAATGATGAAACAGGGCTTAAGATCCCTAATTCTTCTATTGTTGAGAAGGAATTTTTCCTGATAGATGAAGACTTTGTAACTACCAATGAGAACACCGGGATACAGGGAGTTATCAGACAGTGTTATCGTGATAACGGTGATATTTCCAGTGAGTTTGTGGAGACCGATGCTTATAGCTATGATGAGACGGAGGGCGTCTATTATATGGATACTTCCGTGCTGAAAACGGGAGACATCCTTTACAAAACAGACAGCCAGGAGACCTATACGGTAAGTAAGAGGGCAACGCTGATCGGGGTCTATAACGTGAACAAAGGATATGCGGATTTTAAACAGATCAATATTCTGTACCAGAATGACGAATATTCCATCGTAAAGGCGAATACCACCTACGGCCTCAATGTATATGATTATATTGTTCTGGATGGATCTGCTGTGTCTGACGATCAGATTATTACGAATATCAAGAAAACAGATACAAATAAATCGGATACAGCTGCTACCGATACTCCGGAAACTGCGGAACCGACAGTTGATACTAACGATACCGAGGAAGCGACTGTACAGACTTCTGAGGAAACAGATGCGGCACAGACGGAAGAGACCGCAACCGTCAGCACGGAACCGGAAAGCAGCACAGCCGGCGAATCGTAAAATGCCGGAGAGAAAGGATGGCGAATCGCATGGAAGAGATAAAGCAGAGCGAACGACTGGAAGAGAACTACAGAAGGGTAAAAGAGAACATCCGAAAAGCCTGCGAAAAGTCGGGAAGAGAGGAACAGGAAGTGACCCTTCTGGCAGTCAGCAAGACGAAACCCGTGGACATGCTTTTGGATGTCTATCATGCGGGTGCCAGAGATTTCGGGGAGAATAAAGTACAGGAACTGGTAGACAAGATCCCACAGATGCCGGCAGATGTACGCTGGCATATGATCGGACATTTACAGCGAAATAAAGTAAAATACATTGTAGATAAAGTGTACCTGATCCACAGTGTGGACAGTCTCCGCCTTGCGGAAGAGATCAGCAGGGAGGCTGTTAAAAAACAGACGGAGGTAAATATTCTGATCGAAGTAAATGTGGCACAGGAAGAGAGCAAATTCGGTACAACCGTAGAGGATACGGCAGAACTGATCCGGAGCATAGCCGTTTTGCCGGCGATTCATATCAAAGGACTCATGACGATTGCTCCGTTTGTGGAAAATGCAGAAGAAAACCGGACATATTTTCAGAAACTCCGGCAATTAGCTGTTGACATCGGAAATAAAAACATTGATAATGTTTCTATGGGCATTCTTTCTATGGGAATGACAGGTGATTATATGGTGGCAGCGGAAGAGGGATCTACCATTGTCAGGGTAGGAACCGGTATTTTCGGTGAAAGGGATTATAGTAAGACCATATAGAATGATATAAAAAGGAGACACACAACATGGGTGTAATGGATAAATTCCTGAATTATATGAAACTGAATGATGATGAGGATGAAGGTTTCTATGATGATGATTATCTGGATGATGAGGAAGAAGTAGAACCTGTTAAAAAATTCAGCCCGGCCAAGAGCAGACAGCAGGCTGCGGAAGATGATGATCCGGAAGAGAAGAGCAAGCGTTCCACCCAGCCGAAGGTAACTCCGATCCATCGTTCCGTTACGAAGAAGATGCCGGGAACCGGCATGGAAGTCTGTGTCATTAAACCGACTTCCGTAGAAGACGCCAGAGAGATCACGGAGACACTGCTTGCGAACCGGACCGTTGTATTGAATCTGGAAGGCCTGGATGTAGACGTTGCACAGAGAATCATAGATTTTACCTCCGGTTCCTGTTTCGCAATTTCCGGAAATCTCCAGAAAATTTCACATTATATCTTTATCATCACTCCGGCAAGCGTAGATATCTCCGGTGATTTCCAGGATATCTTCGGTGGCGCGGGATCCTTTGAAATGCCTATTAACAACGGAATGTCATAAGAATACAACTTCCTGCAGGTGACTGCAGGAAGTTTTTTAAAAAGAGTTATATAATTATACGAGAAGGAACAGTTCCAACGGAACTGAAAGGTGAACAACATGGCACAGAGATTACCGGTGCTTTATAACAAAAAGCCTTGTTACGATATTGTATTCCAGCAGTCTTTTGATGGCTTGTGGGAAGAACTGGCAGAACTGGGAGCCGCTGACAAGAGATTATGCATTGTGACGGATTCTACAGTGGACGGACTGTATGCGGCACAGATCCTTGAGCTATTGGAAGGAAAATGCCGTAAGGCTGTAAAATATGTATTTCCGGCCGGAGAAGAGCATAAAAATCTGGATACCGTGAAGGATGTATATCGTTTTCTGATTGAAGAAGGATTTGACAGAAAGGATATGCTGCTGGCACTGGGCGGCGGTGTTACCGGTGATCTGACCGGCTTCGTGGCGGCTACTTATCTGCGCGGCATTGATTTTGTACAAATACCGACCACACTTCTGGCGCAGGCTGACAGCTCCATCGGTGGCAAGACCGGAGTGGATTTTGACAGCTATAAAAATATGGTGGGCGCATTTAAAATGCCCAGACTGGTATATATGAACCTGTCTGTGTTGAAAACACTGGAAGAGAGACAATTTTATTCCGGGTTTGCGGAAGTAATGAAGTCTGCACTGATCAAGGATGCGCTGTTTTATGAATGGCTGATCGAGAATATGTATGAGATCTGCGAGAGAGATCTGAACACGCTGGAGGAGATGGTGATCCGCACCTGTTCGATCAAGAAAATGGTGGTGGAGAAGGATCCTACCGAGCAGGGTGACAGAGCACTTTTGAATCTTGGACATACTATCGGACATGCGATTGAAAAGTATAAGAACTTTGAATTATATCACGGCGAATGTGTAGCACTGGGAACGGTGGCTGCTGCGTATATTTCCTGGAAAAAGGAAATGCTCAGCATGGAAGAGTTTTATGAGATCCGGGATATGTTTGTACCGTTCTATCTGCCGATTTCCGTGGATGACATCGATCCGCAGGAAATTTTAAAGCTTACGAAATCGGATAAAAAGATGGAAGCAGGTACGATCAAGTTCATTCTGCTTAAGAAGATCGGAAAGGCAGTCATTGACAGAACCGTTACGGATGAGGAAATCCTGGCTGCCATTGAAGAAATCAATTTTAGTGAAGAGGATGCCCATGAATAAAGAAAAGAAAAGTAGTCGTGTTATCATGCTGGTCATAGATGCCCTGATCACTGCGGTACTTCTGGCGGCAGATCAGTTCACCAAGCATCTGGCGGTAGTGCATCTGAAGGATCAGCCGGCGTATGTTATTATCGATGGTGTGCTGGAACTGCAATATCTGGAGAACCGGGGTTCCGCCTTTGGTATGCTGCAGAATCAGAAAGTATTTATTCTGTTCGTCGGGATCGTATTCCTGGCAGTATTGCTGTTCTTTTTATTAAAACTGCCGGAACAGAAGAAATTCCGGATCGTGCATGTACTGCTGGCGGTGATCATTGCCGGCGGTATCGGTAATATGATCGACAGGTTCCGTTTGGATTATGTGGTTGACTTTATCTCTTTTGTACTGATCAATTATCCGATTTTCAATGTGGCGGACATTTATGTGGTAGTGGCTACCATCGGCTTATTTATATTGTTTTTGTTCGTCTACAAAGAGAAGGATCTGGAATTTTTGAATTTTAAGCAGAATCGTTATCGGGAGATGAAATAATGGAAGAACTCCGATTTCAGATAGCCGAAGACATGGAAGAAGAGCGGATCGACAAGTGTGTAAGTCTCCTGGTGGAGAACCTGTCCCGTTCTTTTATCCAGAAGCTGATCAAAGACGGTAATGTACTGGTAAACGGAAATCCCGTGAAGGGAAGCTATCGTGTCAAAACCGACGATGAAGTGGTGTTCTCTGTCCCGGAATCCGTAGAACCGGACATCGAACCGGAAAATATCCCGCTGGATATTCTGTATGAAGATGCAGATCTGATCGTGGTGAATAAGCCCAAGGGAATGGTAGTACACCCTGCTGCAGGCCATTATACAGGAACCCTGGTGAATGCATTGATGTATCATTGCGGCAAGGATCTCTCCGGAATCAATGGAGTACTGCGACCCGGAATCGTTCACCGGATCGACAGGGATACTACGGGGTCTGTCATTGCCTGTAAAAACGACAAAGCCCACCGGTGCATTGCGGAACAGTTAAAAGAGCATTCTATCAACAGGAGATACCGTGCTATCTGTTTCGGAGAATTGAAACAGGAGGAAGGTACCATCGACCAGCCTATCGGCCGTCATCCGAATGACCGCAAGAAAATGGCGGTGAACCATCAGAACGGAAAACGGGCAGTAACGCATTACCGGGTATTACAGAGATTTCAGGGATATACTTATATAGAATGCGTACTGGAGACCGGAAGAACACACCAGATCCGTGTGCATATGGCCAGCATAGGACATCCGCTGCTGGGAGATGAGGTGTATTCCAACCGGAAAAGTCCTTTCAAATTACAGGGGCAGACCCTGCATGCCAAGACGTTGGGATTTATTCATCCCACCACCGGAGAGTATCTGGAAATTGATGCACCGCTGCCGGAATATTTTGAACATCTTCTGTCTGTACTAGCGTGAACAATACGCCTTATAGCGTATTGCTCGCGCAGAAATGAGGCGCTTATGAATCTGTTTGATATTTTAGGACCCGTGATGGTCGGTCCCAGCAGTTCCCATACTGCGGGAGCAGTCCGGATCGGTTATATTTCGGGAAAATTACTTCAGGACCATGTAGTGAAGGCCAAAATCCTTCTGCATGGTTCCTTTGCTACCACGGGGATCGGACATGGAACTGATAAGGCCCTGATTGCCGGACTTTTAGGAATGCGGCCGGATGATATCAGGATTCCCATGAGTTTCGAACTTGCGAAAAAAGAGGGGCTTCAATTTGAGTTTTCAACGATCACTCTGAAGGATGCCCATCCTAATACGGCAGTATTGCAGCTGACCGGTGAGCACGGCCGGAAAATCGAAGTACAGGCGGCCTCTATCGGCGGCGGACGTATCATGATTCACAAGCTGGATGGGATCGATGTTAATTTCCCGGCTGAGAAGCCCACACTTATCGTACACAATGTAGACCGGCCAGGACATGTGGCACAGGTCACCTCAATGCTTGCCGGGAAGGCAGTAAATATTGCAACCCTGCAGCTGTATCGTGATAAAAGGGGCGGTTATGCTGTGATGGTCATAGAGACCGACCAGGAAGTCCCGGAAGAATCCGTGGCATGGCTGGAACAGCTGGACGGGATCATCAAGGTAACTTATATTAATGTGGAGGAGTAGTGCGGAGTATGTCCTATCAGTCATTTGACCAGATATTGAAAATCTGTCATGAAGAGAAAAAAGAATTCTGGCAGGTCGTTTTAGAAGATGATATGGCGGAACGAAATGTATCAGAACAGGATAGTATGGAACATATGCGTGCTACCTGGGATGCCATGCTTCTGGCAGCGGCTACTTATGAAGGAGATATTACATCTTCCAGCGGGCTGGTAGGTGGAGACGGCAGACGGATGGAAACCTATACCCACAGTACAGGTAAGGAATCCCTGTGCGGAGAATATGTGGACGGATGTATTGCCGGAGCTTTACAGATGGGGGAGTCCAATGCCTGTATGAAACGCATTGTGGCAGCTCCTACAGCGGGAGCCTGCGGTGTGCTGCCTGCGGTACTGGTGCCTTATTTTCAGAAGCGCTGCAGAGATACGGACAGGATTCTGAAAGCTATGTATGTGGCGGCGGGGATCGGCCAGGTCATAGCAGCCAGATCCTCTATCAGCGGCGCGGCGGGAGGCTGCCAGGCGGAGATCGGTTCCGCCAGTTCCATGGCGGCCGGAGCACTGACGTATTTACAGGGCGGTGACTGTGAACAGATCGCTACCGCAGCGGCCATGGCCATGAAGAATCTGCTGGGACTGGTATGCGACCCGGTGGCGGGACTGGTGGAGGTACCGTGCGTGAAGAGAAATGTGATAGGTACTGTGAACGCTATGGCATGCGCAGATATGGCAATGGCCGGAATCGTAAGCCGTATCCCGCCGGATCAGGTCATGGATGCCATGAAAGAGGTAGGGGACAAAATGGATGCCACCCTGCGGGAAACGGCTTTAGGCGGTCTGGCACAGACGGAAGAAGGCCTGAAAATAGCAGAAAAAATGCATGCATCACATGAAAATTGTTAATTTAGAACTAAAAAATCTGATAATTGGTTGATTTTTTGTTAAATATCACGTATAATGAAAATACAAAAAATACTAGTTACTTAGTTTTGCAGAAAGCGGGTGTGTGTATGAATACGATTATTACCATTGGACGTCAGTTTGGTTCTGCAGGCCGTGAGATCGGTGAAAAGGTTGCAGAGTATTTCGGAATCAAATGCTATGATAAGGAGCTTCTTACCAGAGCGGCACAGGAAAGCGGTTTTTGTGAAGAGATGATCCAGAATCACGATGAAAGACCTACCAATTCCTTCCTGTACAATCTGGTTATGGATACTTATTCCTTCGGCTACAATGCATCCTCTTTTGTAGATATGCCCATCAGCCATAAGGTATTTCTCGCGCAGTTTGATACGATCAAGAAGATCGCGGATGAAGGTCCCTGCATTATTGTCGGCCGTTGTGCGGACTATGCACTGGCAGATTACAAGAACTGCATTAATCTCTTTATCTTCGGTGATGATGATGTGAAGACCAAACGTATCATGGCAAAATATGATCTGACCGAAGCGAAAGCGAAGGAAATGATCACGAAGAAGGATAAACAGCGTCAGAGCTATTACAACTATTATTCTTCCAAGAAATGGGGCAGAGCGGACAGCTATGACCTGTGCATCAACAGCAGCATACTCGGTATCGAAGGTACAGTAAAGCTGATCATCCAGTATGTGGAAGATTTTGAAAAGAAGAATAACGCAGATCTCATTGAGAAATAAGCAGCCGCAAAGAAAATTATTTTAAAAATTATTTGAAAAATTAAAAAAATTCGCTTGACGAATCAAGGCACCTCATGCTATTATACTACGGTATGCCGCATAACTAGGTATAAGTGTGTTGGATTTTAAGATCTTTCACCACCAAAGTTAGCGAGTAAATAATAGGAGGTGCCTTATTATGTACGCAATTATTGCAACAGGTGGAAAGCAGTACAAAGTTTCTGAGGGTGATGTGATCAAAGTTGAGAAGATCGATGCAGAAGCCGGTAATACTGTTACTTTTGACCAGGTGATCGCAGTAAGTGACAATACCCTCAAGGTTGGTGCTGACGTTGCTAACGCAACTGTTACCGCAACCGTTATGGAGCAGGGTAGAGGTAAGAAGGTTATTGTATACAAGTACAAGAGAAAAACCGGTTACCACAAGAAGAATGGTCATAGACAAGCATACACTCAGGTTAAGATCGAAAAGATTAACGCGTAATCGTTATGACAACTATTATCATTCGTAAGAACCATGCCGGAATCTATCAGGGATTCTACTGCATGGGACATGCAGGATATGCAAAGAAAAGATTATTTGGCAGAGAACCGGATATCCTCTGTGCGGCGATTTCGGTACTGGTACAAAGTACCATCGGTTCGCTTTCTGAGCTGGCCGGCGAAGAGCTTCAGCTGACACAGAATGAGGAGACAGGCTTTATCAAATGTGATTTTCAGAGTGTTCTGCAGGACAAATCCGTATTTTTGATGGATTCTATGGTGTTTTCACTACAGAATCTAAGCAGACAGTACGGTGAACAGTATTTGCAAGTAAAAATCGAGGAGGTGTAGACCATGTTTAACTTTAACCTTCAATTTTTTGCACATAAAAAGGGAGTTGGTTCTACCAAGAACGGTAGAGATTCCGAATCCAAGAGATTAGGTGCGAAGAGAGCTGATGGCCAGTTTGTAAAAGCTGGAAATATTCTTTACAGACAGCGCGGTACTAAGATCCATCCCGGTGTCAATGTTGGTATCGGTGGAGATGATACTCTGTTTGCTTTAGTTGACGGCGTTCTCCGTTTCGAGAGAAAGGGCAGAGACAAGAAGCAGGCTTCCGTATATCCTGTAAAGAAATAAGTTGATTTAAGCAGGGCTTCAAACATACTGATTGTTTGAAGCCCTTTTAGTCCGTAAAGGATTTTTTGTCGGAAAGGAGAACAAAATGTTTGCTGACAGAGCTAAAATTTACGTAAGAAGCGGTAAAGGCGGAGATGGTCATGTGTCCTTTCGCCGTGAAAAATATGTTCCCAGTGGCGGCCCTGACGGTGGAGACGGTGGTCACGGCGGCGACGTGATCTTTGTTGTGGATGAGGGGCTGAATACCCTGATCGATTTCCGGCACATCCGTAAGTACAAGGCCGGAGACGGTGAAGAGGGCGGCAAGAAGAACTGCCGCGGCAAGGATGGGGAAGATATCATTATCAAAGTACCCGCAGGAACCGTCATCAAAGAAGCACAGAGTGGGCAGGTAATTACGGATATGTCGGGGGACAACAAGCGTGTTGTTCTCTTAAAAGGCGGTAAAGGCGGCAACGGTAACCAGCATTATGCCACCAGTACCATGCAGGCTCCGAAATATGCGCAGCCCGGACAGGCAGCACAGGAACTGGAACTGCTGTTGGAACTTAAAGTAATTGCCGATGTGGGACTGGTGGGATTCCCTAACGTAGGAAAGTCTACTTTCTTATCCAGAGTAACCAATGCCAGACCGAAGATCGCCAATTATCATTTTACAACGCTGAATCCCAATCTGGGTGTTGTGGATCTGGAAGGCACCGGCGGATTTGTCATTGCGGATATTCCGGGACTCATCGAGGGAGCTTCCGAAGGCGTGGGCCTGGGACATGAATTTTTACGTCACATTGAGCGTACCAAGGTAATCATCCATATCGTGGATGCAGCCGGTACGGAAGGACGAGATCCGATTGCGGATATCTATGCCATCAATAAGGAGCTGGAAGCCTATAATCCGGAGATCGCGGCAAGACCGCAGGTGATCGCGGCAAACAAGATCGACGCGATTTATACCGAGGACGGATCGGATCCTGTAGCGGCGATCCGTGCGGAATTCGAGCCGAAGGGAATCAAAGTATTCCCTATGTCCGCAGTAACGGGACAGGGCGTAAAAGAATTATTATATGAAGTGAATGATATGCTGTCCAATATCGGAGAAGAGACGACTGTATTTGCACAGGAGTATTTCCCTGAAAGTATGACCGGATCTGTGGATGACGCTTATACGGTAACCTACGACGAAGAAGAGGATGAGTATGTTGTGGAAGGTCCCAAGATCGAAAAGATGCTGGGATATACGAATCTTGACAGTGAAAAGGGCTTCACATTTTTCCAGAACTTCCTGAAAGATACCGGTATTCTGGAAGAACTGGAAGCACTGGGCATTCAGGAAGGCGATACCGTACGCATGTATGGTCTGTCTTTTGACTATTATAAGTAAGCCGTTAACAATAGAAAGGAAAACAATATGACAAGCAAGCAGAGAGCCTATTTAATGAGTCTGGCAAGCAACCTGAATCCTATTTTTCAGGTGGGAAAATCCAGTCTGACTCCCGAACTTACCGCAGCGATCGGTGAGTCCTTTAACAATAATGAACTGATCAAGATCGGCGTCTTGAAGAACTGTTTTGACGACCCCAGAGCAATTGCAGAGATGGTGGCGGAACGTACCCATTCCCAGGTGGTACAGGTCATCGGTAAGAAGATCGTATTATATAAACCGGATAAGGATAAGCCGAAGATCGAACTGCCTCGTTAACAGAAAAATACGGCGGATGCTTTGCTGTGCCGGATAACGCACAAAAGGGATGGGATAGGCATGAGCAGGATAGGTATAATGGGAGGAACCTTTAACCCGATTCATACAGGACATCTGATGCTGGCGGAACAGGCTCTGGAAACGGGCAGACTGGATCAGATCTGGCTGATCCCCACGGGATGTTCTTATTTGAAAAAAAGGGAAGGAATCGCGATTCTTCCGGCAGAAGACAGGTATAATATGGTCTGCCTGGCAATTGCCGATAATGAGAGATTTCGCTGCCTGGATATGGAGATAAAGCGAACGGGCAATTCCTACAGCTATGAAACCATGGAGCAGTTACAGAAGGAATATCCTGAGAACAGGTTCTTTTTTATCTGTGGTGCGGACTGCCTGTTTACGATGGAACACTGGAAATGCGCAGACCGTCTGTTTGCAGCCTGTGAGATCTATGCGGCTGTGAGAGGGGATGCGGACGTCGCAGGCATGCAAGAGAAAATCCGTGACCTGCAGGAGCGTTTTCAGGCAAGAATACAAATGCTTCCTTTCAGACGGATAGAAATCTCTTCCTCTGAGATCCGTTCCAGAAGAAACAAGGGACTTTCCGTACGTTATCTTGTACCGGAAGCAGTGCGGAAATACATGGAAGAAAAGAGGCTTTATCTGGATGAGTGATACTTTAAAAAAGCTGACAAAAGAAATGGAGCAGGTACAGACGCCCAAGAGATTTACGCATACACTGGGCGTAGAGTATACGGCTGCCGCACTTGCCATGCGTTACGGAGCAGACCTGGAGAAGGCACAGTTAGCGGGACTGCTTCACGATTGCGCCAAATGTATGGAAAATGATAAATTATTATCGATTTGTGAAAAACATCATATCCCGGTAACGGACGTCGAAAGACGCAATCCTTATCTGCTGCATGCAAAGGTGGGAAGCTTCCTGGCAAAGAAAGAATATAAAGTGGAAGATCAGGACGTTTTAAACGCTATCCTGTATCATACGACGGGACATCCCGCAATGACACTTCTGGAAAAAATTATTTTTACCGCAGATTATATCGAACCGGGCAGAAAACAGGCACCCAACCTCACGGAAATCCGTAAGCTGGCATTTACCGATCTCGACGCAGCCGTGAAAAAGATTCTGGCGGATACTCTGGACTATCTGAAATCCGGAGAAGGCGAAATGGATCCCATGACAGAAGAGACCTATCAATATTATAAGTAAGAAAGCGAGGAACAGGAATGAACGAAGAATCCAGAAAGATGGCAAAACTTGCCGTAGAAGCATTGGAAGATAAAAAAGCAGAAGATATTAAAGTAATTGACATCAGTAAAGTATCTGTGATCGCAGATTATTTTATTATTGCAGGCGGCAGTAACTCCAGCCAGATCCAGGCACTGTGTGATAACGTGGAAGAAAAGCTGGGAAGAGCCGGTTTCCCCGCAAAACAGACAGAAGGTTATGAAACTGCCAACTGGGTACTCCTGGACTTCGGAGATGTGATCGTCCATGTGTTTGACAAGGAAAACCGTCTGCTCTATGATCTGGAACGTATCTGGAGAGATGGCGTACAGATCCCCACAGAAGAACTCTAATTCTCAGAATTTCCCAAATGGAGAAAGAAACTGATAAGATACAGGCCGCTGATACCTACGAGCACGTACACGATTCGGCTGAGCCATGACATATCACCGAACAGGAAAGCGACAAGGTCAAACCGGAATAATCCGATCAGGCCCCAGTTGACTGCGCCTATGATCGCTATGGTAAGAGCGGTTCCGTCTAAACATTTATTTCCCATAATATCTCCTTATCCTGTCTGCATATGGTTTTGGACCTGTGCAGACATTTTTTTGATGAAAGTGATCTAAACAGGTTTCGGTGATAGTATTTCCCATAAAAAACAGAAGTATACATTTTTTAAGCAGAAAAACAGTATTATTGATCTTTTTTAATGCTATAAAACATCGAATAAGATAAATAAAGACCATTGACAAACAAAATCGAAGCGTGTATTATACAAAAATAACAATTATGCATTTGTATTTTTGTATACATTGTTAAAAAGGAGGAAGATATTATGAAGAAGTTTAACAAGTTTTTAAGTGTTGCCGTAGCTTCTGCTATGGTAATGTCTATGGCCGGCTGTGGTAATGCAGACAACGGTTCCGCTGCAACCGGAACAGGCGCAGCAACCGAGAGCGCAGCAGCTGACAACGGTGCAGCAAGCGGCAGCGTATTTAAGATTGGCGGTATCGGACCGACCACCGGCGGCGCAGCAGTTTACGGACTGGCAGTTCAGCACGGCGCAGAGATCGCAGTAGAAGAGATCAATGCAGCAGGCGGTATTAACGGCTATCAGATCGAGTTCAAGTTCCAGGATGATGAAGCTGATGCAGAGAAGTCTGTCAATGCTTACAATGCATTAAAGGACTGGGGTGCACAGATCATTGATGGTTCTACCACCAGTGGTGCATGTATCGCAGTTACCGATAAGACCAAGGAAGACAATATGTTCCAGATCACCCCTTCCGGATCTGCTGTAGAGTGTGTACAGTATGATAACGTATTCCGTGTATGCTTCTCCGATCCTAACCAGGGTCTTGCATCCGCACAGTACATCGGTGAGAACGGTCTGGCTGAGAAGGTAGCAGTTATCTACGACAGCTCCGATGTATACTCTTCCGGTATTTATGAGAAGTTCGTAAAAGAGTCCGAGAACCAGCCGTTTGAAGTAGTAGCTGCAGAAGCATTTACCGCTGATAACAAGACTGATTTCTCCGTTCAGTTACAGAAGGCAAAGGATGCCGGTGCCGATATGGTATTCCTTCCTATTTACTATCAGGAGTCTGCTCTGATCCTGACTCAGGCAGCCGGTATGGGATATGCTCCCAAGTGGTTCTCCTGTGACGGTATGGATGGTATCCTTGGTGGTGTAGATAACTTCGATGTATCCCTGACCGAGGGCGTTATGCTGTTAACTCCTTTCGCAGCTGATGCAACTGATGATCTGACCCAGTCCTTCGTTTCCAAGTACAAGGAAAAATACGGTGAGACTCCCAACCAGTTCGCAGCAGACAGCTATGATGCTATCTATGTCATCAAGGCTGCTATCGAGAAGAGCGGTGTTACACCTGATATGAGCGTTTCCGATATTTGCGACGGCATGAAGGCTGCTATGACAGAAATCTCTGTAGATGGTCTGACCGGTAACGGTATGACCTGGACTGCAGACGGTGAGGCTAACAAGGCTCCTAAGGCTGTTGTGATCGAGAATGGTGCTTACAAAGCTATGTAATTAGTGCATGTAGTTTCCAAAGAGGGTTACCGCAGGGTAACTCTCTTTGTTTTTTAGAATAGTTGCGCAGAAGCGTCTGTTCTGTTATACTTGGTTTTGTATTTGTTTTTGATAGAAAAAATTGTAATTGTTCAGAGCCAAGGCGATTTTCATAAGACCACGAATCATACTGTTTGTAAGAACGCGTTGTTTTTTGAAAATTTCTTTGTTGAATGCAAGATGAATAATTACAAAAACGGAGGTAGTTCACATGAGTTTTATCAGTTATCTGATCAACGGTATCAGCCTTGGAAGTGTCTATGCGCTGATTGCATTAGGTTATACCATGGTATACGGTATTGCCAAGATGTTGAATTTCGCACATGGTGATGTCATTATGGTCGGCGCATTTATTACCTATACAATGTGCAGTACCATGGGACTTTCTCCTGTGATCGGAGTCCTGGCAGCTGTTGTTGCCTGCACCTTACTGGGTATGGCGATTGAAAAGGTGGCGTACAAGCCGTTAAGAAAGGCATCATCACCTCTGGCGGTTCTGATCACGGCCATCGGTGTCAGCTATTTGTTACAGAACGTCGCATTACTGATCTTCGGCGCAAATGCAAAGGCATTTACTTCCGTAGTATCCCTGCAGCCGATCAAACTGGCAGACGGTCAGATCAATATTACAGGTGAGACCATTGTAACCATCGTTACCTGTCTGATCATTATGGCGGGCTTAATGCTGTTCATTAACAAGACCAAAGCAGGTCAGGCTATGCTTGCAGTATCCGAGGATAAGGGTGCCGCACAGCTGATGGGAATCAATGTAGACGGAACCATTGCTCTTACTTTCGCAATCGGCTCCGCACTTGCCGCTGTGGCAGGTGTGCTGTTATGTTCCGCATATCCTTCCCTGACTCCGTATACCGGCTCCATGCCCGGTATCAAAGCTTTCGTTGCCGCAGTATTCGGCGGTATCGGATCCATTCCCGGAGCTCTGATCGGTGGTATTTTGCTGGGAATCATTGAGATCTTCGGCAAAGCATATATTTCTTCTCAGATGGCGGATGCAATCGTATTTGCGGTATTGATCGTTGTACTTCTGGTGAAACCTGCCGGACTGCTGGGCAAGAATGTTCAGGAAAAAGTATAAGAGAAGAGGCAGGTGGCAAACATGAAAAAATTAAGTGGTAAGAAAATGAATAAAACCTTCCGTGACAATCTGATTACTTACGGAATGGTGATCGCTGCTTACGTGATCATGCAGATCCTGGTATCTGCCGGAA
The DNA here is from genome assembly GCA_050872885.1 of Acetatifactor sp. GTDB lineage: Bacteria > Bacillota > Clostridia > Lachnospirales > Lachnospiraceae > Acetatifactor. Next base: position 40,412 of record JBNMHS010000005.1, on the reverse strand, counting down.
GTGTGAGCAGTCTGATGCAGGGTCTGTTGGTTCCTCTGTGTACATACGCGATCCTTGCAGTTTCCCTGAATCTTACGGTAGGTATCCTGGGTGAGCTGAGCCTGGGTCATGCCGGATTTATGTGTATCGGTGCTTTTACCAGTGCCTTTTTCTCCAAGGTAATGGAAAATTCCGGAATGCCTTCCGGACTCCGTTTTTTCTGTGCAATACTGATCGGTGCGTTTTTTGCAGGCATTTTCGGATTATTGATCGGTATTCCGGTACTTCGTTTGAAGGGTGACTACCTTGCAATCGTGACCCTGGCATTCGGCGAGATCATCAAGAACCTGGTAAACATCTTATTCGTAGGTGTGGACGAGAACGGTTTCCATGTATCCTTTACCAATACCATGGATCTGAATATGTCTGATGACGGACAGGTAATTATCAAGGGTGCGCAGGGTATTACCGGAACACCTCATGATTCTAACTTTACCATCGGTATTGTATTATTGCTGATCACACTGTTCATTGTATTGAACCTGATTCATTCCAGAGACGGCCGTGCCATCATGGCCATCCGTGACAATACCATTGCAGCAGAATCCGTAGGTATCCATATTACGAAATATAAGCTGATGGCTTTCTCTATTTCCGCAGCCCTTGCAGGTGTGGCCGGCGTACTGTATGCGCACAATCTGTCCACACTGACAGCATTACCGAAGAACTTCGGATATAATATGTCCATTATGATCCTGGTATTTGTAGTACTGGGTGGTATCGGTAACATCCGCGGTTCTATTATCGCTGCAGTGATTCTTACGTTGCTGCCGGAGCTGTTACGTGGTCTGAACGATTACCGTATGCTGATCTATTCCATCGTACTGATCGTAATGATGCTGTTCAACTGGGCTCCGAAGTGCATCGAGTGGAGAGAAAAGGTGGCAGCAAAGTTCAAGAAGTCTGTAAAAAAGGAGGCTGAATAATCATGGCATTATTAGAGACTAAGAATTTAGGCATTTCTTTTGGCGGACTTCGTGCGGTAGATGATTTTAACATCACTATTGAGAAAGGCGCTCTGTACGGTCTGATCGGCCCCAACGGTGCCGGAAAAACTACGGTATTTAACTTATTGACCGGTGTCTATAAGCCGACGGAAGGTATCATCACGCTGGATGGCAAGGACATTACCGGTAAGAAGACGATTGAGATCAATCAGGCGGGAATTGCCAGGACTTTCCAGAATATCCGTCTGTTCAAGGATCTGACCGTTATCGATAACGTAAAGGTCGGTCTGCATAACCATATGGGTTACAGTACCGTCACCGGTATTCTCAGACTGCCGAAATACTATAAGGTAGAGAAGCAGATGACAGAAGAAGCCATGGAGCTTTTGAAAGTATTCGGCCTGGAAGATGAGGCAGATACGCTGGCAGATAACCTTCCCTACGGTAAACAGAGAAAGCTGGAGATCGCCAGAGCACTGGCAACGAAGCCGAAGCTGTTACTTTTGGATGAGCCCGCAGCCGGTATGAACCCCAACGAGACACAGGAACTGATGGAGACCATCCGTTTCGTGCGCGAACATTTTGATATGACGATCCTTCTGATCGAGCATGATATGAAGCTTGTCAGCGGTATCTGTGAAGAACTGACAGTACTGAATTTCGGCCGTGTCCTGTGTCAGGGCAAGACCAGCGATGTACTGAACAATCCGGAAGTTATCAAGGCTTATCTGGGTGAATAGGAGGAGATGCGGCTATGGCAATGTTAGAAGTAAATGATATCAAAGTATATTACGGCATGATACAGGCCATAAAGGGAGTTTCCTTCCATGTAGACGAGGGCGAAGTAATCGCTCTGATCGGAGCAAACGGTGCAGGTAAAACAACGATTCTGCATACGGTATCCGGTCTGCTTACTCCGAAGGAAGGAACCATTACTTTCGAAGGACAGGACCTTGTAAAGATTCCCGGACATAAGATTGTATCCATGGGTATGGCACATGTACCTGAAGGACGTCGTGTATTTGCACAGCTTTCCGTATTGCAGAACCTGATGATGGGTGCTTATACCAGAAAAGATAAAGAAGAGATCGCCCAGACACTGCAGACTGTATTTGACCGTTTCCCCAGACTGAAGGAACGTCAGAACCAGATGGCAGGTACCTTAAGCGGTGGTGAACAGCAGATGCTGGCCATGGGCAGAGCTTTGATGTCTCATCCTAAGATCATTTTAATGGATGAGCCTTCCATGGGACTGTCTCCGATCTTCGTAAATGAGATCTTTGACATTATCCAGGAAGTAAGTAAGAGCGGTACAACGGTTCTGCTGGTAGAGCAGAATGCGAAGAAAGCGCTGTCCATTGCTGACAGAGCTTATGTACTGGAGACCGGTAAGATCGTTCTGGAAGGAAAAGCAAGCGACCTTCTGAACAATGATTCCATTAAGAAAGCATATCTGGGTGAATAACCTTAAGATTAGTCGTTGCGGGTGGAAGCAGCAGAGACAGAAAGGTATGGTGATGGGGATGAGTAATGTAGTCATTACAATTGCAAGACAGTATGGAAGCGGCGGACGTACCATCGGAGAGATGCTGGCGAAGAAGCTGAACGTCCATTATTATGACAAGGAACTGATGAAGCTTGCCAGTGAGGACAGCGGCATTAACGAAGCGTTGTTCGTGAATGCGGATGAAAAGGTGAAAAACACCAAGTTATTCCATATTGCAAAGAAGGAATATCACGGAGAGCTGATTCCTCCGGAAAGTGATGATTTTACCTCTACAGACAATCTGTTTAACTATCAGGCGAAGATCATCCGGGATCTGGCAAAGGAAGAGTCCTGCGTCATTATCGGACGTTGTGCGGATTATGTACTGAAGGATTATCCCAATGTACTCAGCGTATTTATTCATGCGCCGAAGGAGTATTGCCTGGAGGGCGCGGCGAAGAAGCACAGCATGAGCCCGAAGGAACTGGAGCGTTTTGTAGCGAAGACAGATAAGCATCGTGCGGAATATTACAAATATCACACCGGAAGAGAATGGACGGATGCAAGAAACTATGATCTGTGTCTGGACAGTTCTAAACTGGGATATGTTAGATGCGTGGATGAGATCATTTCTTATATGAAAGTCCGTTTTCCTGAAAACTAAATACATACAGTCAAGCAGCCTTGCCGAAAAAATGCCGGCAGGGCTGTTTTTTTACATTCGGAAGTGATACAATTTACGAATAATGAGGCAGAATCAGAGCCGGGGACCGGCAGATGAGCAGAATGTCATGGAAAGAATGGAGGAAATAAGATGGGCATGAAATTTGTATATCCGGAAGGGAAAAAGAAGGCACTTACCTTCAGCTACGATGATGGACAGATTTACGATGAGAGAGTGGTTGATATTTTTAACAGGCATGGTCTCAAGGGAACATTCCATCTCAACTCTGATAATTTATATTTGGAGAGAGCTGATTATGTCAGCGCAGCAAGAGTGAAGGAACTGTATGAAGGACAGGAAGTGGCATGCCATGGAAGACAGCATCGCTGTCCGTCAATCCTGGGAACCGGTCAGAAGGTCGGGGAAATCGTCAGAGACAGAATACAGCTGGAACAGCTTACCGGAAGCAGAGTCGAGGGGTATTCGTATGCATTTGGTATCTTCAGTGCTGAGGATAAGGAAGCTTTAAAATATCAGGGAATCCATTATGCCAGAACTGTGCGTAACAGCAATAACTTTTTTGTACCGGGCGACTTCATGGAATGGAATCCGACCTGTCATCACAATGATTCTTTAGGCATGGCTGAGAAGTTCCTGAATGCACCGGGGTATGTAGAACTTCCACTGATGTATGTATGGGGACACAGCTTTGAATTTGAGCGAAACGGGAACTGGGAACTGTTGGAAGAACTTGCGGATAAACTGTCGGGAAGGGAAGAAATCTGGTATGCGACCAATGAGCAGATTTATGAATATCTGACAGCCATTCGCAGACTGGAAAGCACGGCAGACGGGACGAAGTTATATAATCCTTCCGCAAAGACTGTATGGTACGAGAAAGACGGAGTATTGTGCAGCCTGCCGGGAGGCGAAGAAAGTACATTGATAAATAATGATGAACAGGTATTTCGTCTATGATAATATAAAGGGATACAGATGCCACAAAATAAGCCGCAATTATGAGATACTGACTTTTGAAAATATCTTTGATTGCGGCTTAAAGATTATTCTTATGTAATTATCTGTAGAAGCGGAAAACACCGAACACGGTACCGAGGATCTGGCAATCGTCTACGATAATGGGATCCATGGTGTCATTCTCAGGCTGGAGACGGATATGTCCTTTCTCCTTGTAGAATGTCTTCACCGTAGCGGAATCATCGATCAAAGCTACTACGATTTCTCCGTTATGAGCTGTATTCTGCGCATGTACAAAAACGCGGTCACCGTTAAAGATACCGGCATTGATCATGGATTCGCCGCGTACATTTAAGATGAAGGATTCGCCCTTCGGAACTACGTCAGCGGGAACCGGGAAATAATCCTGAATGTTCTCTTCGGCAAGGATCGGCTGACCGGCAGCTACGTTGCCGATCACGGGAAGGCTTACCATTTCCGTACGTACCATCTGAAAACTGTCATCACAGATCTCGATTGCACGGGGCTTCGTCGGGTCTCTGCGGATATAACCGTTTTTCTCTAAGGTCTCTAAGTGAGAATGAACAGAAGAAGTAGACTTCAGATTCACGGTCTCACAAATCTCTCTTACCGTAGGCGGATAGCCTTTTTTCAATATCTCATCTTTAATATAATCCAGGATCTCCTGCTGCTTGGCAGTAATCTTGCCATAACCCATATCATGTCCTCCATACTATATATTGTTAATGTTTTTGGAATTCAATGTCTGCAGTGCAACTTTTATCTATGATATTACGTCAATATATATGAAAACAGAAAGGAAAATCTGACTTTCATAAATCATTTACAAAACGATTATAGCATAGGGAATCCTAAAAAGCAAACATATATTCCAAAAATATGTTCGATTTTCGCCTTGACATCAGAATACATGTTCGATATAATACAAACAGAAAGAACAAATGTTCCCGAACAAATTTTCTGATACGAGGTATAGGGTTATGAGAGAACAGAAGAGTGTATATAGAATGACAGACAGAGAATTAAGATCGTATAAGAGACAGCAGAAGAGAAAAAAGCAGATTCAGCGCAGAATCTGCACTATGATAGCAACGATTTGCATGATTGTGGTTTGTGCGGTAGCTTTCCATGGAATCCGTTCTATGGCCAGCAACGGTGAGAATCAGCTGAAATTCAAATATTATACACAGGTAACAGTTGCTTACGGAGAGACCTTATGGGATCTGTCCGACAGTTATATTGATTATGAAGAATATAAGGATAAGAATGAATACATCGCAGAGGTCCAGAGCATCAATCATTTGATGGACGAGGGTAGTGTCAGAGCCGGTCAGACGTTGATCGTACCGTATTATTCCTATGATTTTGTAAAATAGAAACAGTTATCTGCCGGAATGTGAATATCCGTTTGTGAGAGAAAAAATCGAAGCGGTTATCGGAAAAAGTGGTACTGCTTAAGCCCATTTGAGTGTGTTGATGCAATAGGTGCCGTAATGCTGCCTCAATGCAGAGATGGCCGATAAGGCGCCATTGATGAGACAGCATCCGATATTATTTATTGCCGGTGTTATGCTCCCGCAGGTGAAAAGCATTGGCTGCCTGCCTGCGGCGTTGCTCTTCCAGGGCTGCATAGTGTTTACGGGTGGTATTGACATCTTTATGTCCCAGAACATCTGCTACCAGATAGATATCCCCTGTTTCCTTATAGAGCTCGGTTCCGTAAGTACTGCGAAGTTTATGCGGAGTTATTTTCTTTAAGGTAGTAACCCGTGAAGCGTATTTTTTTACCAGATTTTCTACGGAGCGGACTGCCATGCGACGATTCTGCAGGGACAGGAACAGGGCATTTTCGTGTCCTTCTGCGGGAATGATGTGTTCCCGCTGTTCCAGATAATCTAAAAGTGCGGTTTCCACTTCCTCTCCGAAATAGACGATTGCTTCATAACCACCTTTTCTACGGATCTTAATGCCGCCGTTATCAAAGTCGACATCATTGATATCCAACCCGACACATTCTGATACACGAATTCCGGTGCCCAGCAGGAGTGTCAGAAGGGCAACATCGCGGACTTTTGTTTTTTTATGATATTCCAATTCTTTTTTTGTCAGTTTGGTTCCGTCTTCCACCTGATCCAACAGGATCGCTACTTCGTTGGGCTCCAGCCGGATGATCTCCTTTTCATGACGCTTCGGTAAGGGAACCAGTGCGGCGGTATTTTTTTCAATCTGCTCATTCTGAAAATAGTAATTGTAGAAGCTCCTGAGGGCAGCGAGTTTTCTTGCTTTTCCACGCTCTTCATTTGTGATATTTTTCCCGTCCTTCTGATACAGGCTCATAAAATCCAGATATTCTTCGATATCCGTCCGCTGAACCATGTCAAGCACAGAAAGTGGGAATTCCGTGATCTCCATTTTGCTGCAATAACTGTTTTTCTCATGGAGAAATTCAAAAAAAAGCCGAATATCATAGGCATAGGCAAGCCTTGTCCTGGTAGATGTATAAGGTTCGATTCCCCGGAAAAATTCCTTGCAGAAGCCGGGAAGAGTATCCAGGACTTTGCGTAGTTTTAAAATATTGTTTTTATTTTGTTCGTCGTGATAATTTTCTTCTTTAATGACTGCCAAAGTGTTCTGACCATCCTTCCATATTTCCGCGCCGGATTGCTGTAAAGATCCGGTCTTTGACGCCGGGATTTTCACGATTGATTTGTTGCAATAATTCTTTGATATATTCCCGCGTGGTATGTCCGTCTGCCGGACAGGGACTTTTTACTACAGGAACCTGATATTTATTCACAAAGCCGATGATCTCGGATTCTCTCATATAGATCAGCGGCCGGATCACCGTCAGATCCGTTTTGTCCAGATGTGTAACCGGCGAGAAGGTATGCAGACGACCTTCGTAGAAGAGGGACATCATCATGGTCTCTACCACATCATCCTCATGATGGGCATAAGCAATTTTGTTGCAGCCTAAGGCTTTGATTGCATCGTTCAGAGCACCTTTTCGCATCTTGGCACAAAGAGAGCAGGGATTGTCCTCCTTGCGGTCTTCAAAAACAATTTGAGCAATTGAGGTATCTACTACTGTGTAAGGAATCTCATGATCTGCACACAGCTTGCGAATTCCGTCCAGATTCAAATTCCGGAAACCGAGATCCACAGTTACTGCATGGAGTGTAAAATGCTGCGGATAAAATCGCTTTAATTCATTGAGAGCCAGCAGAAGAGTAAGGCTGTCTTTTCCGCCGGAAATGCCAACTGCGATGACGTCACCGTCCTCGATCATATGGTAGTCATCGATTGCCTGTCTGACGCGGCTCAGTACCTTTTGTAATGTCATGGTAAACTCCTGTTTATTTTGATAGTTCTATTTTATACTCGGTTAAATTGTTTTTCAATATAAAGGTATAAAGGTTTTTTAACAATGCCGGGAATAGATTTTTCTTGTGGTCTGAGGAAAACCATAGTATATTAAAGTTAGTTGTTTGTGCAGAAAGGTGAGTGTAAATGAAATACGATTTAAAAAATAACAAGTATTTTCGTTGGGGACTGACGGCATTTTTAACAATAGCGGCAAGCATCTGTTTCTATTATTTAGTATTTCATGGAAGCAGTATTAAAGAAGGAATTCATACCATTACGGGGATTCTGATGCCTGTGGTGTTCGGTCTGGTGACAGCGTACTTATTGACGCCTGTACTGAACTATATTGAGGAAAAACTCTTATTCCCGTTATGCAGGAAAATGAAAGTAAAAGAGAGCAAAAAAAGGAATTCCATCATTCGCGGAATCGGCATCGTGATTACAGCTTTTCTGTTCATTGCATTAATCTACAGTCTGGTTGCCATGATGCTTTCACAGATCGTACCCAGTATTATCAATATTGCTTCCAATTTTGATACTTATATCAATAACTTTACCAAATGGATCAATAAGATCATGGATGATAATCCGGAACTTGGCAGTCAGATTACCTTTTTGATTGACAAATACTCGGTGGAACTGGAAAACTGGCTGAATAATACCGTGCTTACCAAAACCAGTCAGCTGATTATGACGGTATCTCTGAGTGTGATCAATATTCTCAGAGGACTGTGGGATTTTATTATCGGATTTATTATTTCTATTTATGTGCTGGCGAGCAAGGAAAAGTTTGCCGGACAGGCCAAGAAAACGGCCTATGCGTTTTTTGAACAGAAAACAGCCAATCGTCTGATCAATAGTTTTCGTTTTACACACCGGACCTTTATCGGATTCATCGGTGGCAAGATCGTAGATTCCTTTATTATCGGATGCCTGTGCTTTATCGGAACTACATTATTGCAGACGCCTTATGCGGCACTGGTCAGCGTGATCGTGGGTGTGACCAATATTATTCCCTTTTTCGGTCCTTATCTGGGAGCAATCCCAAGTGCGATCCTGATCCTTGTGGTGGATCCGACGCATCCGTTAAATTGTGTCTATTTTGTTCTGTTTATTCTGGTATTGCAGCAGTTTGACGGGAACTTCCTGGGACCTAAGATTCTGGGGAATTCTACGGGACTTACCGGATTCTGGGTTATTTTTGCCATTACGGTGTTCGGTGGGTTGTTCGGCATTCTCGGCATGATCGTCGGTGTCCCGATATTCGCAGTGATCTATGCGGCAATCAAGGCTGTTGTCAATACATTCCTGCGAAAAAAAGATTTGCCGGTGGAGACTGCACAATATTCTTATTTAAAAAATATTGATGAGGAAGGCTTCCATAATCTGGATTCCCAACTTCAGAAGGATCATGAGATCAAAAATCAATCTGTTGACGAAGAGAATAAAAAAGATCAAGAAAATAAAAATGTAGGAGAGTAGCAAAAATGCGATTTGTGATACAGCGGGTACAACATGCCGAGGTTAAAGTAGACGGCGAATCAACAGGAAAAATTGACAAGGGGTTCCTGGTTCTGATCGGCGTCGCAGAGACAGATACCAAAGAGATCGCCGACAAAATGATAAAGAAGCTTTTGGGCTTACGTATTTTTGAAGACGACCAGGGAAAAACAAATCTGGATCTGCATGCGGTAAACGGCGAATTGCTTTTGGTATCACAATTTACTCTGTATGCAGACTGCCGGAAAGGCAATCGTCCCTCATTTATCAAAGCCGGCAATCCGGAACTTGCGAATGAATTGTACGAATACATTATCGGCAAATGCCGTGAAAGTATTCCGAAAGTAGAAAAAGGAATCTTCGGCGCAGATATGAAGGTGTCTCTGTTAAATGACGGTCCGTTTACCATATTATTGGATTCAGAGGAAATCTGTTAGAACTATTCGTTAAACTTGTCTTTTGCGCATAGTTGGTTCTATCTTCTATAGCTGCATTTTAAAGGCTGATTTTGTTATTTTAAAAGCCCACAGAGATCTTTTTTCCCTGTGGGCTTTTTGCGTAAAAATAATTATTATGTGTCGGCACTGACAATTGCGTTTTGTTCCGAAGCAGTTTGGGTATCATCAAGAGCTTCCATAAAGTACATTCTGGATGAAAAATCCGGAAACAGTCGTGTGTCGGAATTGAATCCGGTACCTGCAAAAGCAGGCTTCAGACAGACACCTGCATTCATCAGGGTACGGCCGTATGCCACAAAATCTTCTTTTTCTCCATCCATATTCACGAATCTGGACAATACTTCCTGCATCATGGATCCCTGTCTGATATGCACGGGAGAAACCGTGTTGACCAGATCTCCGAAATCCTTCAGATTATATCTGACTTCTCTGCTGTAAAAATGATATTTTTCCTCAGGTAAGAGACCGGCAGGCCGGTACAGAGAATAGGACTGATTGGGGACTGCCAGACGACGGAAGTACAATCCCACTGCTCTTCTGCCATCCTGTGAAACGCAGGTCCAGACCGTTGTTCCGGTATCAGTGTCTTCATTTCCCTCGCTGCGATAAAAAGTTCCGAATTGTAGTACCTCTCTCCATTTTTTATACAGCAGGATCTGCTCTTTGATTGCCTGAAGCTCGCTTTTAGGTAAGTCTTTGAAGTTACATTCATATCCCAACACTCCGAATGCTGCCACCTGAAAACGGGTCTCAAGGGGTGTAACGCGTAATGTCTGGTGGTTCGGGCAGGATGACACATGTGCCGTAAAGGTGGATAAAGGATATCCGTAGCTGTAGCCGTTCTGAATCTCACAGCGGCAGTAAGCGTCGGTATTGTCACTTGCCCATATCTGCGGGAAGTAACTTAAGATACCCAGATCAAAGCGATTCCCGCCGGAACTGCACCCTTCAAATAAGATATCAGGGAAGCGTTTTACCAGTTCAGCCATACAATGATACAGCCCTAAGACATATCGGTGAGCAACTTCTCCCTGCTGCGCGGCAGGAAGATACGGCGAATAAATATCGGTAAAGATACGATTCATATCCCACTTCACATAGCTGATATTGCCGGAGGAAAATACTTTGGTCATACTGTCGATTACATATTGTTGTACTTCCGGATTGCAGAGATCTAACAGGCGCTGGTTACGTCCTTCGGAATGTGCGTGTCCGGGAATGCTCATACACCAGTCAGGATGTGCCTGATACAATCTGCTTTTTACGTTGACCATCTCCGGCTCTACCCAGATGCCGAAGTCCATTCCCATAGCTTTGATTTTTTTACTTAACGAAGCAATTCCACCGGGGAGTTTCTTCGGATCTGCCTCCCAGTCTCCCAGAGACGAGGTATCATCATTACGTCCGAGGAACCATCCGTCATCCATGACGAAGAGTTCTACTCCGGCTTCTTTTCCTGCTTTCGCAAGCTGCAGAAGTTTCCTTTCATCGATTTTAAAATAGCAGGCCTCCCAGCTGTTCAACAGAACAGGCCGGACTTTGTGTTTCCACACACCTCTGACAATATGCTCTCTGACAAAAGCATGTAACTTAAGACTTAATCCCCGATATCCTTCCCCGGAATAACTGAGAACGGCTTCCGGAGAACAAAAGGTCTCTCCGGACTGTAAGCTCCAGGAAAAGCTCTGCGGGTTGATTCCGCTGACCAGACGAAGTTTCCCATAAGAATTCTTCTCAAGTGCTTCATAATGATTCCCACTGTAGATCAGATTGCAGCCGATACAGTCGCCTGCGGTCTCTGTGGTACTCTTCTGTCCCAACATAATAAAAGGATTCGCTCTGTTGGAAGATGTCCCTGTATAAGAAGCATTTACAAATTTACCGGAAGGCAGATATATCTGTTCTCTGTGCATTTCTCTGGCCCAGGCACCGGTGAAATGTGTGATCACGGAATAGTCCTGCGTCAGATCCAATTGCGCACTCATACATCTTTCTACGGTAATAGCATCTTCAGACAGATTCTTAAGGCTTGTACTGCGCGTGATCACATCACAGTCTGCAAATACAGTGTAAAATAAATGAAGCTCCACCCGATTTTCAACATCCTGCAGAACAATATGCAGGCACTCTCCCGACACATTCTCCGCATAAGTATGCGGTAATCCGGAATCCAATATATGATCCCTTTCCGCCAAAGAAACAATCTCATGCGACAGATAAGTAAAATCTGAAGTGACATTCCCGTCAGCATGCCTGATTTCTACAAAGGGCTCTCTGATGTCTCCCTTTCCGTAGGTTCCGGCTTCCAGACAGATATCTTCCAGGGAAAGCTCCGGATGTGCATTATCATAGAGACAGGTATTGCCCGGGGCAAAGGAGCGCTGTATCACAAGCGGTGTGCAAGTCTCTGCATTGTCATCTTCTACGGTAATCCCGGAACCATAATAGAGATGCTCCAGATGTCCTGTTTCCATGACACGCATCGCATAAGTGGTATGTTCCGTATGCAAAAAGAACCATGTTCCGCTATCCTTTATGACTTGAATCATAGCTTATGCCTCCTGAATTTCTTTTAAGCGTTCCTCTGTCAGCTGATATTTTTTATGAAAGAAAATGACACCAATGACCAGTAAGAGAATCGGGAACAGTGTCATGGTCATTCTTAACCCTATCACAGAGCCTCCGGCAGCTTCAGTAACGGCTGAAACCGTATCACTGGTATCGGAGTTCAGATGACAGATACTAAGGCACAGAGAGGCTACTAACGCTGCTACACCGGATGCCAGTTTTACTACGAAGGTCTGCATGGAGAAAATGACACTCTCGTCTCTGCGGTGATTTTTCCACTGACCGTAATCCACAGTGTTGGCCAGAAATACCGTAGTCAGTACGGTCAGCATTCCGTTGGCTGCAAAGATCAAAAAGCCCGGAATGAACAGCAGGAACACACTGCTCATATTTGTGAAGCATAATATTAATAAAACTGCATATCCCGCAATTGCCATGAGGAAGCTGACATAAAAGATCCGGATGGTATTCATGAATTTACGAAGCAGCGGGAACAACAGCATCATGGATAGAATCTGTACCGCACCGCCGAAAGTATTGAACAGGGTGTAGGAATTGTACCAGGAGTCACCGCCGAAATCATATTTGAAAAAGTAAATTACCAGATTCGAGGTCGTGTAGATGGCACAATTGATCAGCACGATCGTGATGACCACAGCCATTGCCTGATCGTTTTGCACGAGTGCCTTGAACATCTGGCCGATGGAAGGTGCATCTACGTCCACGGTGGATTTTTCCTTGATATTCAGACAGGTTACCGTAATAAATACAACAAACAGAACAGCAACGATCAGCGCAAATCTTGAGAAACCGGTTCTCTCTTCCCCACCGCCCAGTGCGTTGACACAGATCATTGTGATCACCGTGATGATGGCGGAACCGACGCCGGCACAGGAACGGCCTAACGTTGACAGGTCTTCACGCTCTTTACCGCTGTGGGTAAATGCCGGGATCATGGACCAGAAAGGAATGTCCATCATGGTATAAGTTACGCCCCAGAGGATGTAGGTTATAGCAGCATATGCCACCAGACCGCTGCCGTTTAAGGCAGGCGGTGCGGAGAACATCAGAAATAATACGATAGCATTGGTCACGGTACCGATCATCAGCCAGGGACGGAATTTGCCCCATTTTGTCTTTGTCTTTGCAACAATGACGCCCATGAATGGATCGTTAAAGGCATCAAAGACTCTGGCAGCCATGAGAATGATTCCCATAGCAATGGCATTTACCCCTAAAATATCCTGATAATAATACAAAATATAGCTTGCGGACAGCATGTATACCATATCTTTGCCTACCGCACCAAGTCCGTAAGAAAATTTTTCTTTTCCGCTTAAATTCATAATGTAACCCTTTTGCCCTTTCCGCCGGTATTTCGTAAGATACCCGGCAAACTATTTCTGCAGATATCATAAAACAGATACTGTAAACGCGATTCGCTGTTCTCCTGCAGTATCTGAATGTAAGATCAAGGTTCCCTGACCGCTTTTTCCAAGACTCTTTACATAGGTGCCGCCCATACCGCCCTGTAAGGAAATTGTGTCAGGTCCGATGATAGCAATGTCACCTTCTGTGGACAGCCGTACCGGTTCCTGATAAAAAGGAAGTACATTTCCATGAGAATCCTGCGCTTCGATCCGTACCAGAGCCACATCATAGCTGTGATGTTCACATAACCGGGTATGGTCTGCTTTGGCTGATAACTGAAGATCCATAACCGGCTCCTTTGTAACACTTTTTACGACGCTGCCGTTTTTGATGGCATCAAACCGGTATACAGTCGCGGTACCGCCCCAGTCACCGATATATTTTGTATAAAGCTTTGAAACCTCGTCAAAATCAAGATGATAGATCAAGGCCAGCTTTAGAGCGGTAAGATAGAGCCGCTTCGGAATATGGTTCAGGCTCCCTCTGGCTACCAGGTTCATGGCATCTACCATCTGCTTTGCATGCTTGGGCTTGAAACGTTCATTCTTTTCAAAGGAATCACCGATAAAGTCATCGATCAATACCGGCCCGTGCTTTAAGTATTTATAGGGAGACATTTCCGGCCGGTATTCCTTGATAAAGCGGTCGTTTTTGTACATCTTTACACTGTCGGCATTTGACAGGATCCATATATTGCCGCGATTGCATCCGGGGTGCTCACCGATATCCATGGAAGATGTGATCTCCAGTACCGGTGTCTCTTCCTGCTCACAGGCATAAACAGAAGCTGCAAGCTTGGGATTCCGGAACATATCCATCACACCGTGGTAACAGATCCGGTCTCCGCTTCCGAAATCTTTATGGGTGTTGTAATCGAACATACACCAGCCGAAGCTTCCGGCAATATCCTTCTGTCCCGCTACTGCATCCAGTACATTTGCATGCCGGATCGCATGTTCACTGCGGCGTTCTTCATTGTCGAAAGCTTTTGTGGGATACATGTGTCCGTTATATTCACTGATCAGATAAGGCTTGTCGGCATCGGAAGTAACTTTCGATTTTGGATCACATCCGGGAGTCTCACCATCATGTAAAAAATCATTATACGTATAGACATCTTCCAGAAGATGGCTTTTTTTAATGGCACGGACACCGCCTGTCTGTCTTGTGGGGTCCAGTCTGTGGGCGACAGCATTGGTTTTTTCGTAAAAAGGATCATCGTCGGGAGATTCATTGATCCGCACTCCCCATAAGATAATAGAGGGATGATTGCGATACTGGCGGATCATATCTTCCGCATTTGTTATCGCCTGTGACTTCCAGGCTTCATCGCCGATATGCTGCCAGCCGGGGAACTCCGTGAATACCAACAGTCCCAGTTCATCACAGCGGTTCAGAAAATAATGACTTTGCGGATAATGTGAGGTCCGGACAGCATTGACACCCAATTCTTTTTTTAACAGATCGGCATCAAGTTTCTGCATGCTCTCCGGCATGGCATATCCCACATAAGGATAGCTCTGGTGACGATTTAAGCCGCGTATCCGGAGCTTTTTGCCATTGAGGTAGAAACCGTCTTTTTGGAAAACAACTTCCCGGATGCCAAAGGTAGTCTCCGTTTCCTCTAAAAGCCGGTCTTCCTGCCAAAGCTGGGTTTTTAAAAGATACAGTTGCGGATGCTCCGTATCCCATAAGACGGGATTGGGAATGGTTCCCCGGAGAATGATCGGCTGTCCGGCTGCGGTATCCGCGGAAACGGTCTGTTCACAGAGCGGCTGCCAGTCAGAATGCTTCTCTGCGGTATCGTCTCGTAACGCAAAATATTGTCTGATCTGAAGGCCTTGCGAAACTTCATAAAAAGTGATCTCGGAAGTCAACGTGGCAGCCCCGGGTGTTAACTGCGTATGCACAAAAATATCCCGGAGGGCAACAGGCTCCTTTACTTCCAGATATACATCCCGGTAGATGCCGCCGTAGGTCATATAGTCGATCACATAGCCGAAGGGAGGGACATTCAAGTCCTCTCTGCTGTCCAGACGGACACATAACAGATTATCCTGTCCGTAATTGACCGCTTCGCTCAGATCTACGGTAAATGCGGTATAACCGCAATGATGTTCCCCTACTTTATTTCCGTTGCAAAATACAGTACTGTCATGAGCAGCCCCTTCGAAGGTAAGCAGAATCCGTTTTCCCTGCCACTCCGTGGGGACATGCAGATGACGTCTGTAACCGCTGACCATCTGGTAAAGGGATTCGTCAAAATAGTGAAGCGGCGTCTCCTTACAGGTATGAGGAATCCTGACAGACTGTAAATTTTCCTCAGGATATTCGCCGGCAGTCATTTCGTCCTGAAACTGTTCGGAAAAAAGCCAGTTTTCATTTAAATAAATCCTCTGATTCATAGTTCATTCCTTTCCTGATCGCTGAATGCTATCTAATGCATTTATCAGTTTCGTCCGATTTCTGTGCAATGCCATACATGAGAATATCCACGACCTCTTTCAGGGCATCGGCATACGTCAGCTGATTCCGTGTGAGAATATCCCGTTGGAAGAACTGCTCGATGGAGGCTTCCAGCATCATTTTGACCAGACAGATGGGAACCGGACGGATACTGCCCTCTGCCATTCCCAGTTCGATCAGCTGGATCGTGGGTTCCCAGCCGGTTTCCAGCCGCAGCTCCACTTTCCGGTAAATTTTTGGATATTTATCCCGGAGAGAGTACAATTTCCGCAGATCGATATTCTGGTAGCCTTCCGGAAGCACTCCCAGAATATTGTGCAGCTTTTCCACAACACTGAGAGACGGATCCGTCAGGATCATCTGCTCGCTTTCCTTGATGGAATCAAAAATATAGTCCACCGTAGCAAGGAACAGGGCTTCTTTGTCATCATACACCGTATAGATGGTTTTCTTACTGATGGATAATTCTTTCGCCAGATCGTCCATCGTGAATTTCAATCCCTTCTTATCGAAGACACGAAGTGTGGCATCGAGAATACTCTTTTGCAGACCTTCTGTGGCATCCATAACCTGTTTCCTCCATTTGTATTTTTATATTTTTTCAACGCTGGAAACTTAAATGCATTTTTTGGTTTCCTATAGGATCAGAGTACCATTTTTGAACATAAGATTCAAGAAACGATTTTTACAAAAAGAGTTTCCGAAAATTGTGAAATATAGCAAAAAAACCGGTCAGCGTTACCGCCGGCCGGCTCAAAGCCTTCAGACTTATGCAATTACATTTTTTTAAATTGTTCCGCAAGCGTGGGATGGGATTTTTTGCGGGTGATCTCTACCAGTCCCAACGGTGTCATGTCCACGATCCGGGGATGCTGGGGATCTTTTGCGGTCAGTCTTTTTAAAGTCTCCAGCAGATCCCTTTGCCGTTCCTTTTCAGACATATTGATGAAATCAACGATAATAATACCGGACAGATTCCGCAGGCGTAACTGCCTTGCTACTTCTTCGGCAGCTTCCCGGTTCACCTGATAATAAGTATCCTCTCCTGTTTTTTTAGCCTCATTTTTGCCGGAATTGACATCGATCACTGTCATGGCCTCGGTAGGTTCAATGACAAGATAGCCGCCGCATTTTAACCATACTCTCGTATCCAGTGCTTCGTCCATGCCTCGCTCCAGCGAATACAGCAATCGTAAGGAGACCGCCGGGTCTTCATAGAACCTGAGGGACTTTTGACTTATCAGAGAATCACTGCCTTCAGACAGCTTCCGAAAAATATCCGGATCATCCGTAAGGATCTCACTGTATTCTTCGGGAGCAGCCAGTTGCTCCAAAGCCTCGTAAACGGCCTCAGAAGGCTTAAAAAGACAGGTAAAGCATACTTTATGGTCAGCCTGTTCCAAAAGGCTCTGAAGGGCTTTGGAAGCGTCCTCAGGGGTGAAGCCTTTTTTGGCAAATGTCTGTTTCATCCCGGAAAGATCTGCAGTGGCAGAGGCGCGTTTTGTTTTCTGGGCATCTCTGGTGACCATGACTACCAGTTCGTCACCTGCTTTCAGCGTTCCGTCGGCTTTACGGTTAGTCAGATATGCAGTGCCCGATTCCCTGAGAGGCAGAAAACATAATTCTCCGGGGGCAATCTCCACAAAGCAGGCATCGATATTTTTCGCCACATTCTGTATCTTTCCAAGGTAGATGCCCCCGATCCTGCTGGAATCCGGACGCAGTATACGCATGGCAACGATTCCTCCGGCATTGATAAGCACAGCCGCTTTTCGCTCCCGCAGGCAGGTGAAGATCATTTTTCCCTCTGTGCAGTCCGTATCCCGGCGGATCTGATTTACTTCTTTTTCCCTGGCCGGTCTTCCACCGGTAAGACTGCGGCTCATTGGCTGTCTCCGGAAGCGGCCCGGTAAGCCTCCTCGCTGTCATAGCCGATAGCATCCAGGGGCTGAAGTTCTCCCGCATCATTTCTCAGATAAGTCTCTTCCCTGTTGACCAGAAGAGCATTTTCCGGCAGAGTTTCACCGTTTTCGGCAAATAAGGCCTCGATTACCTGAATGGGCTTGATATTACCCGCACTGGAGGCATCGACCAGCAGATAAAGTTTACCGTTGTCCGCTGCTTTCATCTCATAGATGCCTTCTTTCAGGTTGATCTCCCGGCTGCCTTTTTTCGTCTCCTTGGTGATCAGGATCTCTTCTTTGGCAAGAAAATGGTCCACGGCAGGGAGCAGGTCAAAATGAGGGCCTCTGCCCTCCCGGAAAGTTACCGTATATCCGGCGGCGGCTACACTGGCCATGGCATTTCCAGCCTTGTCCGGCAGAATTTTCACCGAGGTGATCTCTATGCCGGGCACGGATGCGGCATTGAGCCGCTGCTTTACATCTTCACAGGTGGTCAGGGAATGTACTTCCAGATCCATGTATTCACCGTTGCTGGTCAGTCCCACACCCAGAGGTGCGGCAAAGGACATGATCTGATGAGGACTAAAACCTCCGGTATAGGCCACATCCAGCTCTGCTCTCCGGTTGGCTTTCTGGAAAAAGCGCATCACATCCAGATGACCGATAAAACGTACCGGTCCGTATTTCTTGAATTTGATTCTTAATTTCATAATTTTACTCTTAACTCCGTAATCTATCTTCCGACGTCACTCCGCTGATCAGCCTCTGGGCTCTACACAGATACCGCAGCCGAATCTGGCGGCACCGCATCCCTGACAGGCCTGTTTACAGTTCGGAGAGATCGTCTCATTTTTGGCTTTCTGCCATTCTCTTTCCAGAAAAGCTCTGGAGACACCACAATCCAGGAAATCCCATGGAAGAATCTCATCCAAAGGACGTTCTCTGTGTGAATAGAAATCCGGATCCAGACCGCAGGCCTCAAAAGCTTCCATCCAGATATCATTGTGAAAATATTCGCTCCAGGCATCATAGAAACAGCCCTTGTTATAGACATATAACAGCACTTTGGAAAGGCGGCGGTCACCTCTGGCCAGGACACCTTCCAGAACGCTGACATCCGCTTCGTGCCAGTTGTATTTGATACTCTTCTGATTCAACTGTTCGGAGATGGCTTTTCTGGTCAGGTATGCCTTTTCCACGAACTCTTCTTTCGTACACTGGGGAGCCCACTGAAAAGGAGTAAAAGGCTTCGGTACGAAGAAAGAGGTACTGGTGACGATCTGGACTCTGCCGTTGACCCGCTTCTCCTTCGGAACCACATCAAAGAAGGTGGCTGCGATCTTGTTGGACAGTTCGGCAATTCCGCGGATATCTTCTTCGGTCTCGGTAGGATGACCCAGCATGAAATACAACTTGACTCTGGTCCAGCCTCCCTCAAAGGCCAGAGCGGATCCCTGGAGAATGACTTCTTCGGTGAGACCTTTATTTATCACATCACGCAGTCTCTGGCTGCCTGCCTCCGGCGCAAAAGTCAGGCTGGATTTTTTCACGTCCTGTACCTTGCTCATGACATCCAGCGAAAAAGCATCGATACGAAGAGACGGCAGGGAAATATTGATATGTCTCTTATCACATTCTTCGATCAGAAAATCGATTAGTTCCGGCAGCTTACTGTAATCGCTGGAGCTTAAAGAACTGAGGGAAATTTCCTCATGCCCTGTGTTTTTCAACATCTCCATGGCATATTTCTTCAGGACTTCCACATCACGTTCCCTGACCGGACGATACAGTTGTCCGGCCTGGCAGAAACGGCATCCGCGGATGCATCCTCTCTGAATCTCCAGCACTACCCTGTCCTGAGTGACCTTAATATAGGGAACCACAGGCTTCATGGGATAAAAGCTGTCTGTCATATCTGTTACCAGTTCTTTGCGGATGGTGGCGGGGATTCCCTCTCTTGTAGGACGGAAGGATGCAATGGTACCGTCTTCGTGATAGGTTGTCTCATAAAAGCGAGGCACATACATCCCCGGCAGTCCGGCAGCCCGGCGTAAGAATTCTTCCCGGCCGGCCTTCTCTTCCCGGCATTTTTTATAGAGATCGATCAGCGGACGATACTGGGTCTCACCTTCACCGATATAGAAAATATCAAAGAAATCGGCAATGGGTTCCGGATTATAGGTGCAGGGGCCGCCGCCGATCACAATAGGACAGTCTTCGCCTCGCTCTGTGGAAAGTAACGGAATTCCTGCCAGATCCAGAACCTGTAAAATATTGGTATAACACATCTCGTACTGAATGGTGATTCCCAGAAAATCAAAATCCTTCACCGGATCCTGACTTTCCAGGGCAAACAGCGGAATCTGCTCCTGCCGCATAATGGCATCCAGATCCACCCAGGGAGAATATACACGCTCACACCAGACGTCCTCCCAGGAGTTGAGCATGCCGTACAGGATCTGGATCCCCAGATGGGACATACCGATTTCATAGACATCCGGGAAACACATACAGAAACGGACATCAACACTGTTTTTGTCCTTCACTACAGCATTGACCTCGTTACCGATGTAACGGGCCGGTTTTTCGATTTTCATCAGGATATCATCGTTTAATGCTAACTTTTCGTTCATACTTACCTCAGGTTATTGATTTTACATATAATTTTTCATCTGCCGTACATCTGCATCAGTACAGGGAGTATCCGAATAACGGGCCTTTTCATAGATTTCGGCCATCCCTTCCGCTCCCAGTGATCTTTCGGCATCTCTAGCAGTATAAAATGGCAGGCTCGTCTTTGCAAGCCCACCGGCATTTATTTTTTTCTGATACATCCGCCGGATCTTCTGCCCGGCATCTAAAAAAGCAAAGGAAAACCATTTTATCTTTGCCTTTGCGGCAGTATTTTCCGGAGCTGTCTTAAGCTGCTCCCGTTTGTCTGCAACCGATGTCTTTTCAGAAACGGTATCCGGAAGGGAAAACTGCATCTTATCCCGCAAAAATACAATCAGTCTCCGAATTCCGCGGTACAGCAGAATTGCGCAGACGACGAGAAGCGCGATCATGGCAACATATTCCAGAATCACCCATAAAATAAACGGATCCTCTGCTTCCATGGGCGGCAGACCACCGCCGCCTGTCTGCTGCAGGGTCACCACATTTTCCGCTTCGGAATCCTTAGGAAGCAGTCCGAACAGAAAACGAAGCACCAGGATCATCCCGTTTCGCAGTATCTGTAAGAAGGGTTTTAGCCATGCAAACTGTGATACCGCCAGAAGCAGGATCCCGGACAACAGCACAAAGACCGTGGTGCTGTGGAATCCGGAGCGGAAGATTTCCCGGAAAGGGATCTTGCCGGTACTCAGTCGGTTTACAGTAAGAAAATCCTCGTAGGACTGCAAAAACATGATCACGGCATACAATGCGAAGACAAGAATCAGGCTCATGCGGTAATAGAGATCCCAGTCATCATTTCCCTGATAATGCTGCAGAAAAAGGCATAGGAAAGCGATACCCGCAGCCAGAGGAAGTGGCAATGGATCCGAAGCAAAAGTCTCTGTCCGGAAACGCAGCCGGAGGGAATAAATCACGAATCCGGTTCCCACAAGCAGCCGGATCCCTTTGTTCACTCCGTTTGCCGCGGGAACGACATAAAACAGCACCGGTACAAGTGCATGCAGAAGAAGCAATACCGGCAGATGCTTACAGCGTTTTCTCACATAATACAGGAAAAACACCGGAAACGCTCCGAGCATCCACAAAAGCAGGGACGGCCTGCTTTGGGGAGCCAGTGCGGCCAGAAGTGTAGCTGCGGTCAGTGCCGGCGGATAAAAACATAATTGGTTCATCAGATCGGTCAAAAATTCTTTCACATTCGGACGCTTTCTTCCCGTAAGGAGATAAAAGTGATCAAAGACGTTAACGCTTCTCCCAAATCGGGAGGTGTACTCTCGGAGTATGGATAAAACCATTTCATATCCGGCTGCTTTTCATGATATTGCAGAAGCAATGCTGCGAAATCTTCGTAAGCATTCGGGGATACAAAGCAGGTATAGAGCGCATTGGACGTGTCGGATAACCTGGCGGCAAACAGTCTGGAAAAGTCCGAAACCGGTTTTGACGTATCGATCCGTGCAAGCGCCTGCAGACATGCGTTTCGCTGCCGTATTCCGCCGCCGGCTTCCAGAATACAGGGTTCTTTGCTGACGGTGTCCGTTCCGTTGCAATACAGAGCCACCTGCATTCCCTGCTCCAGAAACAACAGTAACAGAGCTGTGGCGACCTGCAGACAGGCTTCTACGCAGTCCTCTTTTTTCAAGATCCCGGTATCCTCCAGATTTACGAAGATCCGGACAGACTTTTGGGCTGTATAATTTTTCTGATTTACCTTCAGTTCCCCGGTATGTGCTGTGGCTTTCCAGTTGATACATTTTAAGTCATCCTGGGGCTGGTAATCCCGGATGCCTCGATATTCAAAGGGATCCTCCAGTAAATGTCTTTTCGCCAGGACCTCTCCGCTCAGCTGCTTTAAAGAGCGTTTAAAATCCGGATGGGAAAAAGGTTTGGGGTAAACATAAAGGCTGCACCCGGAAAGTGATGTCGTTGCCGTATACTGCGCTGTCAGAAACAGATCCGATGCTACCAGATCCGCTTCCTGTATAATATAATATCCTCTTCTGCCACCGGTAAAGTGCAGCGTCCGGGTGACCTTCTCCAGACGTCCGATCTGGAAGATGTCATTGCGATAATAACGGTCTGTGGTACGGGAACCTTTGTCATCGGCAAATACCAGATGTCTGTCAGTCTGGAATTTGACCTTCAGCATGGTAAGAGGCAGACGTTTGCGATTCTCGATGATCTCAGACAGTTCACTCTCCTGCCCTTCCCAGATTCCCTCTTCTTTAAATGTCAGGGAAACATTCAGATCCCGCTGCCATATTTTTGCGTAAACATATTTCTGCCCAAGATACAGGAGCAGAGCAAAGACAATGATCCCCAGAAGCTGTATCATGGCTCAAACCTTTCCGTAGGAACGGGAACAGAAGACAGGATCGCTTCCATTCTGCCTGCTGCGGAACCGGTATCGGAGCCGAAACTGCATACCAGTCTGTGAGCCAGTACAGGAACCGCCAGGGTACGCACGTCATCGGGAATGACAAAGGAGCGCCCCTGCAGGTAAGCATAGGCCTTGACGCAGCGTAAAAGCCCAAGGGTTCCTCTGGGACTGACACCTGCCAGAATACCGTCTGTACGCCGTGTGGCTTCGGCAATCTGTACCATATACTCCCGGATGCAGGGATGGACGAAGGTCTTCGCAGCTTCTGCCCCGGCGTGCAGAAGCTCTTCCGGGGAAACCACAGGGGTCAGGGTATCCAGGGGATCTTGTTCCATGTACAGATCCAGAATTCGGAGTTCTTCTTCTCTGGTGGGAAGTTTCATGGACAGTTTCATGAGAAAACGATCCAGCTGTGCTTCCGGCAGCGGAAATACGCCGGCACTTTCTATGGGATTCTCTGTCGCAATGACAAAAAAAGGATCTCCCGGCGTATAAGAAACACCATCGATAGTTACCTGCCGCTCTTCCATACATTCCAAAAGGCCGGCCTGGGTTCTCGGTGTGGCCCGGTTCAATTCATCCGCCAGTAAAATATTGGTAAATACCGGACCTTTACGCAGAATGAATTCATTTTTCTGCCGGTCATAGATGTTGATACCTGTGATGTCACCCGGCAACAGATCCGGAGTAAACTGTACCCGCGAGAACCGGGCGCTTACGGATCTGGCCAGAGCCTTGGCTAATTTTGTCTTTCCTGTGCCGGGAACATCCTCCAAAAGGACATGCCCGCCGGCCAGAAGGGCCGTCAGCAAAAGTTCTGTAACTTCTTCTTTTCCGACCAGAACTTTTTGAATATTTGTCTGTATTTTTGCTGCGAATTCTTTTCCTGTCTGTTCTGCCATAATTTCTCCCGGTTTATTTTTGTCTGATACGATTCAGAACCTTTCTGAATCGTTATCATTATACCTTATAAAATTAAGTTCTGCCAGTACCAAAAGGAACATAAATATGAACTGCAAAGGGGGAATTCAGGATGGAAAACCGGAATAACAGAAACAAAGAAGAAATCTTAGCGCAAATGCGCAGACAGACAGAAATAAGGCCGGAGCAGAACGACCCGGAATGTACCGCTTCTGCTGCCGGTACATTCCGGATCCGCCTTGCTCTGGCCGGAGTATTACTGTTAACGATCATATTATTGGATCAGAAAGGCAAATGTTTTGCCGGGATATCCATGGATCAGGTGATTCATTATGTCACAGACGTGGATTATGGCAACAGTCTGAAAACATGGGTGGAAACAGCGGTCAACGGTTCGCAAGTTCTGTAGTGATCTCTTCCCAGGTGACATCCTTTTCCGCCATCAGCACCATCATATGGTACAGGAAATCGCTGATCTCATATTTGACCTCGTTGGGGTTGGGATTCTTGGCGGCAATCACGATCTCTGTAGCCTCTTCTCCTAATTTCTTAAGGATCTTGTCAATACCTTTATCAAACAGATAATTGGTATAAGAACCTTCCTTAGGGTGTACTTTACGATCCTTGATCACATCGAAGACTTCTTCAAATACCTGCAGAGGATTACTGCTTTCCTCGTAATCTTTTTTCGTGATCTCATTGAAGAAGCAGCTCTTGCTTCCGGTATGACAGGCAGCGCCGATCTGGGATACCTTTGCCAGGATCGTGTCCATATCACAATCAGCCACCAGCTCCTTCACGTACTGGTAATGTCCGCTGGTTAAGCCTTTCAGCCATAATTCCTGACGGCTTCTGCTGTAATAGGTCATTTTACCGAGCTTCAGCGTCTGCTCATAAGCCTCTTCATTCATATAGGCCATCATCAGGACTTCCTGTGTGCGGTAATCCTGTACGATGACAGGTACCATGCCGTCACTGTTTTTCTTGAAATCCTCCCACTTGTAAGCAGCCTGGAAAGATTCGATGGGAATATCGTTCTCCCGGCACAGATCTTTCAGGGCAACGATCTCTTTTACGTTGTCGTTGATCGTATTACCTGTGACACCACATACATTTTCATAGGCGAAAATCTCTAATAATTTATTCAGTGCCACCTGGTTGATCTGTACAAAGAACGGCAGAGACAATACGCTCTGGGTCTTGCGGATCTGATGAGGATTCATCAGGATCATAGCGGAGATATACTTTTCGATTTTTTCCTTATGCTGTTCCAGAACGGCAGGATCATTGTAAGAGATCAATATCTTCTCCTTGCCGAATTTCAGGGAGACTTCCTCGGTGATCTCAATATTACTCTCCTTCTCATAATCGAGAACTGCCTTTTTACATCCGGCATAAAGTAACTTCTTAATATCCTCCATGCGCTTGACATTACCGGCGCCGATGACATCTACTTCTGCCCTGGCACAGATCTCCTTGATGATATCCAGTGCGGCATCATGCTCGGCATCTCCTTCGGACATATCGAATACGATCAGCTCGTCCGCATTATGCTCACAGTAATAATCCGCAAGACGGACGGGATCTGTATCTACGATAGTGGTATCCGTAAGATTTCTTACCGCATGCTCGTGATATAAATAAATACAGGGAACAAATTTCTTGATGATCATAATAATCCTCGTGCCTTTCTTACAGACTTCCTTTGGTACTTAATACATCCGTTACCTTCGGATTATAGGAAACAGCCTGATCCAGAGCCTTGGCAAATGCCTTGAACATGGCTTCGATCATATGGTGATTGTTTCCTGCGGACAACATCTTGATATGTAAGTTCATACCTGCACTGTAGGAAACGGCATAGAAAAATTCCCTTACCAGCTCGGTATCGAACTCTCCCACCCTGGGTACGGTAAATTCACATTCAAAATTAAGATAAGGCCGGCCGCTCAGATCAACGGCACATAAGGCAAGTACCTCATCCATAGGGAGAATAAAATAACCGTAACGGTTGATTCCTTTCTTGTCTCCCACAGCTTTTTTGATGGCTTCGCCCAGGACGATGCCGGTATCCTCCACCGTATGGTGGCCGTCCACCTGCAGATCTCCCTTTACTTTGCATTCCAGATCAAAAAAACCATGTCTTGCAAAGCCGTCCAGCATATGGTCAAAAAAACCGATGCCTGTAGACAGGTCTGCTTTTCCGCTGCCGTCCAGATTTAAAGTTACGGCAATGTCGGTCTCTTTCGTTGTTCTGGTCACAGATGCTTTACGTTCCATAAAATTCTCCTTTACCAGAGGAAATAATTAATCTTCAAATCTAACTTTAATACTGTTTGCATGTGCGGTCAAGCCTTCGCTCTTTGCAAAAGTTTCAATCTGGGTATGTACCTTCTCCAGTGCCTGTCTGGAATAAGAGATGATACTGGTCTTCTTGATAAAATCATCTACATTTACCGGAGAGAAGAATCTCGCAGTACCGTTGGTAGGCAGGATGTGGTTCGGTCCAGCAAAATAATCACCCAGAGGCTCGGAAGCGTACTCTCCCAGGAAGATGGCACCGGCATTGCGGATACGTGTCATGGTGTCAAAAGGATTCCTGGTAATGATCTCCAAGTGCTCGGAAGCAATGGCGTTGGCGGCGGAGGTGGCATCTTCCATATTGTCAGCCAACAGAATATAGCCGTAATTATCCAGGGATTTCTGAATAATGGGGGCGCGCTCCAGCACTTTTACAAAGCCGTCCACTTCCTCCGATACTTTCTCGGCAAGCTCTTTGGAAGTTGTGATCAGAATGGCACTTGCCAGTTCATCGTGCTCTGCCTGGGACAACAGGTCTGCCGCAACATATCTGGGGGTGGCTGTTTCATCCGCCAGCACCAGGATCTCACTGGGACCGGCAATGGAGTCGATGCTTACATAGCCATATACTGCTTTTTTGGCAAGCGCAACGAAGATGTTGCCGGGACCGGTGATCTTGTCGACCTTCGGTACAGACTCGGTTCCAAACGCCATGGCAGCGATAGCCTGTGCACCGCCTACTTTATAAATAGTGTCAACACCCGCGATATCGGCAGCTACCAGAGTTCCGGGATTGACTTTACCGTCTTTTCCGGGAGGTGTGGTCATAATGATCTCATCCACACCGGCTACCTTGGCAGGGATCACATTCATCAATACGCTGGAAGGATACGCTGCCTTGCCGCCGGGCACATAGACTCCGGCTCTCTCAATAGCGGTGATCTTCATGCCCAGGATCGTACCGTCGGGCTTTGCATCAAACCAGCTGTTGCGGAGCTGCTTCTGATGAAACGCACGGATATTTTCCGCTGACTGACGGATCACATCGATCAGTTTCTCATCCATCTGTGCATAGGCTTCGGCAATCTCTTCCTTTGTAACGCGGATGTTCTCTGCAGTTAACGTGAACTTATCGAACTGCAGGGTGTAATCAAACAATGCCCGGTCTCCTTCAGCGCGCACTTTTTCAATGATCTGATTCACAGTGCTTTCATACTGGGAATAATTGTTCGGACTTCTCTTTAAAAGGTCGTTCAAAATACTCTGTTTTGATTCTTTATCCAATGCTACGATTCTCATAACGGTACTCTCCTTTAAATGATCTTTTTATATCTAAAGTGACTGATCAGGACTGGATTTTTAATTGTTCGCGGATAGCGCCTACCAGTTTGCGGATACGGTCGGCCTCCATCTGCATACTCACCGGATTGACGATCATGCGGGCAGACAGGGGACATACTTCTTCCAGGACTTCCAGACCGTTTTCCTTTAAGGTGGAGCCGGTCTCCACGATATCCACAATGACATCGGACAACTCTACCAGAGGACCCAGTTCCACAGATCCGTTTAATTTAATAATATCTACGGTCTGGTGCTTTTTATTGTAAAAGTATTCTCTGGCGATATTGGGATATTTGCTGGCTACACGGATCCGCTCATGGTGTTTTAACAGTTCTCTGGCGGAGGCGGGACCACAGACACACATCCGGCATTTACCGAAGCCCAGATCCAGCACTTCATAAACATTCCGGTTCTCTTCCAGGATCGTATCCTTACCGACCACACCGATATCCGCTGCACCGTACTCCACATAAGTCGGAACATCCGGACCTTTCGCCAGGAAAAAGCGCAATTTATATTCTTCGTTGACGAAGATCAGCTTTCGGGTATCCTTATCCTTCATTTCTTCACAGGTAATGCCGATCTGTTCGAAAAGCTCCAGAGTCTTTTTGGCAAGTCTGCCTTTTCCAAGAGCAAATGTAAGATATCTTTCTTCACTCATTACTGCTTTGCCTCCTCGTTCTCAGTGTCCGCGGGAGAAAGTACGATAGGGATGCCTTCCTTTCGTAATTTCGCGGCTTCAGCCAGCTTTGTCAGGTAATCCGTCTCATCTCCTGCATGATAATACAATACTTTGCCGGGAGCGGGAATGTCGATGTCTACTTTCTGGCGTGACAACGCTTCCAGCAGATCATCAATGACGATGACGAAACCGATAGCTGCCGCATCCTTGCCGAACTTCCCAAGAAGGTTGTCATAGCGACCGCCCTTTACCACAGCATCGCCGATACCATAGGTATAGGCTTTGAAAACAACACCGGTATAATATTGATATTTGCTGAGCATTCCGAGGTCAAAGGAAATATACTCCGCAACACCATACTGCTCCAGACGTTTCTGTAGCTTTTCCAGACGCATGATCGCCTGTAATGAACGATCATTTTTTACCAGTGCCTTGGCATCCTCCAAAGATTCTATATTTTCGAACATATCAGCCAGCTTTAATAAAATGCTGTGATAAGGTTCCGGAATCTGCTTTTGCTCCAATAATTCCTGTGCAGCGAAGAAGTTCTTGCCGGAGATACAGGATCTCAATTCTTTTTCCGTATCTTCATCCAGACCGGCTTCTTCACAGAGACCGCGGAAATAATCCACTTCTCCGATCGTTACCTGAAATCTGGTCAGACCGGCACTCTTCAGCGCTTCGATCACCATACTGATCACTTCGGCATCCGCCTCTACGGAAGGGTCACCGATGAGCTCGGCACCCATCTGGGTTACTTCTTTCAGTTTCCCCTGCAGATTGGAAGTGTTCGTGAAGGTGTTGCCATTATAGCTGAAACGCAAAGGCAGTTTTTCTTCCATAAAATATTTTGCGGCACAGCGGGCGATGGACGGTGTAAAGTCCGGACGAAGTACCAGCGTATTTCCTTCTTTGTCAAAAAATTTGTACAGTTCCTTACTGGGAGTGGTTCCGATCTCTTTGGAAAAGACATCGAAAAATTCTATGGAAGGTGTCTGGATATCCTCATATCCGAAGCAATGGATCGCCTTTTGTAATTTCTGTTCCACTGCCAGCTTTCTGGCATATTCCTTACCATAAATATCCCGGACTCCTTCCGGTGTATGCAAAAGTTTGTTGTTCATATGTTTTCCTCAATCTGTATACTTTAATGTATTAACGTGCTACCATATTATCATGGTAATATGTGAAACTATTTGTAGTATACTAGGTGACCTCTCTGCTGTCAAGGTAAAAAACATCCCCGACCGTTTAATCTTCCCGGTCTTCCAGATCCTTTTTCAGAATATCCAGGTAAGGAACCAGGATCCCCTGATGTTTCGGGATAATATATTCCGGGTTCAATTCTTCAAAACGAAAGCTTTTTCTTCCGCCCTCCTGAGCTCTGTCCCAGAAAAAACGGAGCATTTCATAAGGCAGGTAATATAGCAGATCCTTGTGACTGTAAAAGATCAGGAAGAAAGCAATTCCGCCCTGTTTCTCAAACTGACGCATAAATTCGACCTGATGTGGATGAATGTTCTGCAGGGAGAACGTATCTACAGCACATTCTTTTGCGTCAAAGCAGACAGGAATCCCCTGCACAGCGCCGATATAGTCCACAGTACTCTTCTGCTCAAAAAAAGCAAGTGTGATCTGTCTGCTTTCTTTATCCATTTTTACCGGAGTTATAGGGGTAGGGATCTTCTGGATCAGCGCAAGACCGGCTTCCGCATATTTTTCATTGGTGCGGTTGACCATGTCTTCTAATGTGGATCCGCGAAGCCCCCGGGTATTCCAGGTTGCCATCGTGATATTCTTCCTTTCTAGCAGGCACTGTCCGGTGTCAGATTAAGAGCCTGCAGGATCCCGGCAAATTTATGCGGAAGCGGTGCCGTAAAGGTTTTGCCGCTGACCTTTGCCAAAGGCCCCTCTTTACGTTCAGGGAAACATACTCTGCCGGAATGTAACAACTGATGATGCAGTGAGAAGTCTGTCTGCATTTTACGGTTTAGTTTCAGGTCTCCGTATTTGGTGTCACCGATGAGAGGATGTCCCGTACTTGCAAGGTGTGCGCGGATCTGGTGTGTCTTGCCGGTAACCAGTTCCACAGACAGCAGCGTATATTCTCCCGAAACGGCCATGGGTGTATAAATCGTGCGAATATAAGAGGCTTCTTCCGGGGACTGGGGCTTTTGCGGAAAGACACTGACGGTATTGGTCTTTTCATCTTTGACCAGATAACCTTCCAGTGTACTCTCCCGAAGGATCTTTCCTTTGCAGATGGTCTGATAGTATTTTTTTACAGACCGGTCTTTGATGATCTGTCCGAGAGCCTGGGATCCGGCAAGGGTTTTCCCGCATAAAACGATTCCACTGGTATTGCGATCCAGGCGGTTACATACGGATGGATGGAACGTTGACAGATCGGATTCTGTGATCGCATTTGTTTTTAACAGATGTCCGATCAGCCATTCGTTCAGGGAGAGATCTTCCGGCTTTGCCTTCTGGGAAAGAATTCCGGCCGGTTTATTCAACAGAAGAATATCGTTATCTTCATAAATCACACTGATACCCTTCAGACGATCATAAGCTTTTTTATAGCCGGATATATCTTCTGAAGTCTGTTGTCCGCAAAGGGAAGCATAGGTTTCTTCGGCGAAAAAACATTTGATCTCATCGCCCTCTTCCAGAAGTTCCTTCCCTTCTGCTTTTTTTCCGTTCAAGGTTATATTTTTCTTGCGCAGCATTTTATACAGGAATCCGGTTCCTGCGTTAGGCAGCGCCTTTTTCAGAAATTTGTCCAGTCTTTGACCGGCCTGGTTTTTACCGATGGTAAGTACCTGCATACAATCCCCACACCTTTCCTTACAGAGCTACGCTTTTCAAGGTCTGACAGATGCCGACCGTGAGTTCCGGCTGCGCGGGAAGCTCTTTTAACTGATCACATCTCGTCAGATATTTATCCAGATCATTGAATATCTTAACCGACACTTCTCTGTAGTTATCTTTTTTTAAGATATCCTGAATATGTTTATAAAAGGGCTGCTCTGCAAACTTAGGATCACCGGTGTATCCGCAGACCGTATTGCCGCAGATCGTCAGATGATGGATACAATAATTCTTTTCATAAGAAGTGAATACCATATCATAGAGCCCGGTAAGTCCCCCGGTATGGGCCGCAATTTGCGCTGCCTCTTTTTCATCACATCCGCGGTAACGCAAAAACATGATCATTTCTACCAGACTTTTACATGCCGGCAGACATCCCAGTACAGCCACGATCGTAAGAAGATTTTCTCTGCTTCCGGTACTCACCCAGCCTGCGATAAACAGGGACAGGGAAATGATAAAATAAAGCACGGTACGTAAAATCTCATATCTTTTCTGCGTGTGAAGATAGTTTCTGGTTCCTTTGAAAGAATCTGTCGAAAACATTCTTTTTAATTGCATATTGCATTTACTCCTTCGTCTTGTTCTGTAATTCATATAATGCAGTGATCTCGGCGTCTGTCAGCAGACGGTACTCTCCGCGGGATAAAGTATTATCCAGGCTGACCGGGCCAAAGCGGATTCGCTCAAGCTCCAAAACTTGATTTTCTATTGCCTGAAGCATACGTTTTACCTGATGGAATCGGCCCTCGTGTATGGTGAGCAGAAGGTCACCGCTTTTTGAAATCTCAGCCGTTGCCGATGCGGTAGGCTTTTCATCCCCGATATCCAGCCCGTTCTCCAGACGTTGCAGATCAGAAGCGGAAAGCTTATTTTTTGTTTTTACCCGATAGGTTTTATCCACATGCTTTTTAGGAGACAGCAGATCATGCGCCAGCGTTCCGTCATTGGTCAACAATAATAATCCGGTGGTGTCCTTGTCCAGACGTCCTACCGGAAAGAGGGATTTCTGCTCCGGTACCGCAAGGAGACTGATTACCGTGGGCGCGGTATTGTCATTGGTCGCAGAGACCACGTCTTTCGGTTTATTCAGCATATAGTAAGTATATTTTCGATAATGCAGTTCCCGTCCCTGAAAGGCAACAATATCTGTTTCTTCATTAACTTTTACATCCGGTTTTTTGGCAGTCAGGTCATTGACGCTCACAAGGCCTTTTTTGATATAATCTTTCACCTGACTGCGTGTACCGATATTCTGGTCACATAAAAATTTGTCCAAACGCATTTTTTCTTTCCTAAGACTTAATTTTTATTTTGGGGCATATAGTATACAAACTCTTTGAGGATGCAAATCATGAAAAAAACTGCCGGAACCGTTTTCTTTCTCATAATGATTGTCTGCATCCTGACCCATTCGGCACAAAGCCTTGCTTATGCGGCATTAGGCCTTCAATTATGGTATGAAAAGATGGTGCCGGTACTTCTTCCGTTTATGATCTTGTCGGGGACACTGATCCGCATGGGACTTGTTCCCGTGCTGCTTTGTCCGGTAAGACCTTTTTTCGAAAGATTTTTTCGTCTGTCCGAGCAGGCTGTTTATGTTATTTTAATGGGATTCCTGTGCGGCTTCCCCATGGGTGCGAGAACCATTGCGGATTTCCGGAACAGACAGGAGCTCTCTGTATGGGAAGGGCAATATTTACTTGCCTTTTGCAACAACCTGGGGCCTGTTTATTTTGTAAGTTTTGTGCTGCCGCTTTTACACAGAAAGCTGATATTGCCATATCTCATCGGTATGTACGGCATCCCGCTTATATACGGCTTGTTCCTGCGTTATACGGTTTTTCATGACCATATTTCCGGAGGCACCGGTTTCTTCTGCGAAACGGCTCATTCCATGTCCTTAGCGGATGCACTGGATGATGCAGTGAACGGTTCCGGCAGAAACATCCTGCAGCTTGGAGGCTATATGATCTTTTTCAACCTGCTCAATCTCCTGCCGGGACTTTTTCTGCATAACAGCTACAGATATGCACCGTTATTGGAGATCAGCGGTGGGCTGAAACTTCTGGGTGACCGCTGTCCGATATATACTTTATTGCTTCTGCCTGTCGGCGGTCTGTGCTGTATTGCGCAGACCGGCAGCTGTATCCGCGATACCGGTCTGTCCCTGAAGAAATATATTATCGATAAAGTGATCCTGACAATACTTACGGGAATCTATTATCTCGGATGGTTTCTGCTGTCTCCGGAGACGTTTCTGCTGTGATTCTTACGTCTGCGCTTCCGGTGTCTGCTCTGCTGCATCTGATACAGCAAAAAGACGATCAAAAACATTACAACCAGAATAACGCAGATGATCAGAAAAACACCAAAGTTAACTTCTTTTTTTTCTTCGTCAGATGTCTTTACCTTACCGGCGGTATCTGCCATGGTGATGACGGAGGCAGTTGCTTCTGCGGTTTCTGAAGCTTCAGCGGTTGCCCCTGTCTCTTGTTCGGAGTCCGGGGATGCCTCCGCAGCCTTTTCCTGATCGATAAAGGGCTGTGTAAAGGTGACCGGTTCGCTCTCTGTGAACAGGTCTGCCTGGTTATAACCACGGACGGTGATCACCGGCTGTTCTCCCTTTGTAAAAGTTACGGAAAAGGTAAAAGTGTCGGCGTAGGTTCCGGCCATGATATCCAGTTCCGGCCAGGGAATCAGTTCCGAATAGGTTTTCCCGCCGTCTGTGCTGTAATCATAATACATCATCGGACAATCGTAGTCCGTTGCTGTCACTTCCAGAGTAACTTCTCCGGTGTCATAGTCTGCGTCTTTTAATGATAAAAGGCAGATATCCGGTTCTGTTTTATCCCTTACAGTGACAGGGAGAATGGATTGCAATGAGACTTCCGGCAGATCATCCGCCTCTTTACTGTAATCGACACCCAGAGAGGTACTGGACAATCCGAAATATTTTGCTACAGACAAAGCATCTGCTCTGCCAAAAGCTTTCCAGTCTTCTTCCGTCTGACAATAAGGAATATCTCTCGTCTCATCTACATGACAATGTTCAATGATCGTGGAGGGTACGGACCTTACAGTACATTCTCTGATGATTCCGTAATAATCATCTCCGGAATCATTGAGTTTTGTCTTGACTCCCCGCAGAAACAGTCCCATATCCTGCATCTGCTGCATCTGCTCCCAGCCGAACTGATAACCGTATGCGTTGTAGGGCTGGACTGAGGAGATCCATGTTTCCGAGCCGAAAAGTTTATGATCGGCGGATGCATTGTAATGAATACTGAACAGGAAATCCGCATTATGTTCCGCCGCATATTCCGCACGGTCAGCCAGAGACATCGATACATCCTCTGTATGTGTCAGGTAGACATCCACATTGTCATATTTTATTAATTCTTCATACATTGCCATGGCCGTTACCATAGTCATTTTCTTTTCCTGCGCAGGTCCTTCCAGAGTGCCTTCGTTATCTCCGCCATGTCCCGGATCAATAACAATAGTAACGCGCTCTCCGGTTTCCTGGGCTCTGGGAGCTGCCTGGGCTTTCAGAGAGTGATCAAAAAAACAGACTGCCGCAAGACTGACCGCACAGATCATTGTCCTGACTAACAGCCCTTTTTGCATTTTCATAACTTTCATTTTATCGGATTCCTTATTTTTAAAAAACCAGCTTTCAGCAGAAAACTGGTTTTTATTGTTACATTACATTCAGATCGTTGTTGCTGTCGGAAGCTTCTTCCACATCATCTAAATCTTCATCTACCGGATGGAGTTCACTGCGGTTAGACTGGATAATATCTCTGTATTGATTCAGATTGCCGATCAAAGCGTCATAATTGGCGCTGGCCTGCTGGGTAGAGGATACTATGATATTCTCAAGATGAGCCAGCATATCATCCATATACTGCATAGCCGCTGCTTTTACATTATTGGCCTCTATGGTAGCGTTATCAAGAATCTCCTGAGCCTGTTTGCTTGCCATGGTAACGACTTCATTTGCCTGTGCATAGGCCTGCTGCATGATCTCATGTTCGTTGATCAGTTCATTCGTATGAACGGTAGCTTCATTGATCAGAGCCTGTGCTTTTTCCTTGGCGTCGTTCAGAATGGCCTCTTTATTGCTGATGATCTTCTGATAACGTTTGATCTCATCAGGCGTTTTCATGCGAAGTTCCCGTAACAGTTCGTCGATTTCATCCTTGTTTACGATGATCTCGGTACTGGACATGAACTTAGGCTTACAACTCTCGATATATTCTTCTATTTCATCAATTAACTGCTCGATTCTGCTGCTCATGAAACTCTCCTTATTTACACATCAACTATTGTGTGACAGCTTTTTCTGACGATACTTTTCATAAATCAGTTCTGCCACAAAATCCGGAACACATGGTGTGATATCTCCGTCAAAGCTGGCAATCTGCTTGATGGCAGAAGAACTGAGATAAGCATATTCCAGACTGGTAGTTAAAAATACCGTATCGATTTTTCCGTGGGAAAGCATCCGGTTGGTCTGTGCCATCTGCAATTCGTATTCAAAATCCGTAATGGCACGTAAGCCCCGGACAATGACATGAAGATCATTTTCCCTTGCATAGTCTACCAGAAGCCCGCTGAAACTGTCTATACGGACATTAGGCAGATCTTTCGTTGCTTCTTCTAGTATCTTAACACGTTCCTCAACAGAAAACAACGGTGTCTTTTCTTTATTATTCAAAACACTTACGATTAAAACATCAAAGATTTCGGCAGCCCGTCGTATGATATCCATATGACCGTTGGTAACGGGATCAAAGCTTCCTGTGTAAACTGCTCTTTTCATAAAAACCTCCGTTCCGCAGACGCTTCTGGACGTCGTCGGTGTTACTTTTTACGAAGAAACACATGCTTATTTGTTTTGTATTTTTTTTCACGGATCACTTCAAATCCCAGCTCTTCCACATAAGAAAAGTCCGTATGCAGAGATGCCTCTACGAGGATCAGTGTCTCTTCGGAGACATATTTTGCATAACGAAGCTGTTCCAAAACTCTTCGTTCCTGCTCCTGATCGTAAGGGGGATCCATGAAGACCACGTCCACATGCTTTTCATAGATGCCCGTAAGTCCTGCGCAGGCATCCTGTTTTAATACTATAGCACGGTCTTTCATTTTCGTAAATGTCAGATTGTCTTCTATGCATGCCAGGGCTTTCGGTGCATTTTCGATAAAATATGCTTTCCTTGCTCCCCGGCTCAGGGCTTCGATGCCGATGCCGCCGCTTCCGCTGAAAATATCCACAAATACGCAATCGGGAATATAGGTCTGCAGCATATTAAAAAGGGTTTCCTTGATCCGGTCGGTGGTAGGTCTGGTGTCCATTCCTTCCGGTGTTTTTAACGGCAGACTTCTTGCGGTTCCTGCTATGACTCTCATATGATCTTCTCTCCGTTTTCTTATTTAATGCTTACTTTTTATACTCTGACTTTGGTGCCCTTACTGTCACGCTTGCCGAGCTTCAGATTGTTCAGGATAAGCTCCTTGCCCTTATATTCGATGGCAGTCTCTACGGCATTTTTCGTATAATATACGTTTTCCACCTGATCTCCTTCGGCCAGCTTCATGCCGCGGACACCGATAGCACCCTTCTTCTTCTCCGGGATCTCATCCACTGCAAAGCGCAGGAAAAATCCACCCTTTGTCTGCAATACGATATTACGCTGGTCTGTCAGAGCCGTGACGCTGACCACCTGATCTCCTTCGGCCAGCTTGGTAGCGGCAACGGTACGTTTGGTCACGTCGAATTCACCGCCGTCTACCACCTTCAGCATGGACTGGGCGGTAGCAAAGATCACCTGACACAGGTTCAGTTCCTTCTGACCGGTGATATAGACGATCTCTTCCGTCTTCTGACTGAAATTGCTGACATTATCGATAGGTGTGCCCTTGTCACGGAACTTGCCGTAAGGCAGATCCAGTACTTTGATGGTGTGCATCTGTCCGGTATTGGTAAACAGGCAGATCCTTCCGGTATTTTTACACGTAAAGATGTATTTATTCTCTGCATCTGCAGCTTCTTTATTCCGCTCATAGGTAGAGACATCTATAGTCTTGGCATATCCGAAACGGTCCATGAGGAATACCACATCCATCTCTTCCGGTTCTTTTTCCTTGTAGACCGCTTCCTGTCCGTTCTCAATGACCGTCTTGCGGGGATGACTGTATTCCTTCTTGAAGCCGTCCAGTTCATTCATGATGACCTGGGCCATGGAGTCTCTGCGGTCCAGGATATCTTCGTAGCGATAGATATTTGCCATGGTCTCTTCGTGCTCGTTGATCAGTGCTTCCAGTTCCAGACCGATCAATTTATACAGGCGCATCTCCAAGATCGCATTGGCCTGCTTTTCGGTGAACATCAGCTGGGCTGCCATGATCTTGGATTCTTTGGATTTGAACTTGATGCCGTCCACCTTGCCTTCTACGAGGCAGGCCTTTGCCATGGCACGGTCCTTGGAGCCACGTAATATTTCAATGACAAGGTCGATCACATTGCAGGCCTTGATCAGACCTTCCTGGATCTCCTTGCGCTCCTGCTCTTTGGCTAACAGATTAGTGTATTTTCTGGTAGCCACTTCAAACTGGAAGTCTACGTTGGCCTTGATGATCTGCTTTAAGCCCATGGTCTCCGGTCTGCCGTTTGCAATAGCCAGCATGTTCACACCGAAGGTATCCTCCAGACGGGTCTTCTTATAGAGCATATTTACAAAGTTCTCGGGATCGGCATCCTTGCGCAGCTCGATCACGATACGGATCCCCTCTTTGGAAGACTGGTTGGAAATATCCACGATATCCTGGGTCTTCTTCGTTTCGGAAAGCGCCGCCACATCAGATAAAAATTTAGCGATATTTGCTCCGATCATAGTATAGGGAATTTCGGTGATCACTACATTGGTCTTGCCTGCTTTACCCTTCTGGAATTCCACCTTGCCCCGCAGCTTGATCTTGCCGGTTCCGGTCTCGTAGATATCTTCCAGCTCGTCCTTATTGATAACGATGCCGCCGGTGGGAAAATCCGGTCCCTTCAGATAACGCATCAGTTCTTTTGTCGTGATCTCATTGTTGAGCATGTATGCTTTTACCGCATCAATGACCTCTCCCAGATTGTGAGGAGGAATGCTGGTAGCCATACCAACGGCGATACCTTCGGAACCGTTGACCAACAGATTGGGAATCTTTACCGGCAGTACGGAAGGCTCTTTTTCCGTCTCATCAAAGTTCGGTACGAAATCCACTACATCCTTGTCCAAATCTGCCAGGAAAGCTTCCTGCGTCACCTTCTGGAGTCTTGCCTCGGTATAACGCATGGCTGCGGCACCATCTCCTTCGATGTTACCAAAGTTGCCGTGGCCGTCGATCAGGGGCATACCTTTCTTGAAATCCTGGCTCATGACTACCAGTGCCTCATAGATGGAACTGTCGCCGTGGGGGTGATATTTACCCATGGTATCACCTACGATACGGGCACTTTTACGGTAGGGACGGTCGTAACGGATCCCCAGTTCGTGCATATCATAGAGGGTTCTTCTCTGTACCGGCTTCAGACCGTCTCTCACATCCGGCAGCGCTCTGGCAATGATAACGCTCATTGCATAATCGATAAAGGATTTCTGCATCTCCTCGGAGTATTCTGTTTTTATGATTCTACTACTGTCGTCCATTGTAGTCCTCGTCTTTCTGGTGTTACATTTTTATGAAATACTTCTCTTAAATATCCAGCTCTGCATCAGTAGCATGATCATAAATGAATGCTTTTCTGGGGGGCACATCCGTACCCATGAGAAGTTCTGTCATCTCGGAAGCCATACGGGCATCCTCGATCTCCACTAATTTTAACAGTCTGCGTTCCGGATCCAGTGTGGTCTCCCAAAGCTGTTCCGCATCCATTTCACCCAGACCTTTGTATCGCTGCAGCGTAAAAGGCCCTTTGTGGGTCTTACGGTATTTCTCCAGCGCTTTGTCGTCATACAGATATTTTTCTTCGCCCTTGGAAGGCATGGCCTTATATAAAGGCGGCATTGCTATGTATACATGTCCCTCGAAGATCAGATCCGGCATAAAACGATAGAATAAGGTCAGCAGCAACGTGGAAATATGCGCACCGTCGACATCGGCATCGGCCATGATGATGATCTTGTCATAGCGGAGCTTGCTGATATCGAAATCGTTACCGTATCCTTCGGAGAATCCGCAGCCGAAAGCATTGATCATGGTCTTGATCTCGGCATTGGCCAGTACTTTGTCGATGCTGGCTTTCTCTACGTTCAGTATCTTACCGCGGATAGGAAGAATCGCCTGATACATACGGTTTCTGGCAGTCTTGGCGCTGCCGCCTGCGGAATCACCCTCTACGATAAAGATCTCACACTTGGAAGGATCTCTTGACTCGCAGTTGGCCAGCTTTCCGTTGGAATCAAAGGAGAATTTCTGCTTGGTCAGCATATTGGTCTTGGCCTTTTCCTCCGTCTTACGGATCTTGGCTGCCTTTTCCGCACAGCCGATAATACTCTTTAAGGTCTCCAGATTGCGGTCAAAGAACCGGACAATCTCTTCGCCGGTCACCTTGGCAACGGCCTTGGCGGCATCCTGATTGTCCAGCTTCGTCTTGGTCTGTCCTTCGAAACGGGGATCCGGATGCTTGATGGATACCACCGCTGTCATTCCGTTACGGACATCGGCACCGGTAAAATTCGCATCCTTTTCCTTCAGGATATTCAGCTCTCTCGCATAGGTATTGATCACATTGGTAAACTGGGTCTTGAAACCGGTAAGGTGCGTACCGCCCTCGGAATTATAAATGTTATTACAGAAGCCCAGCACATTCTCATGGAATTCGTTGACATACTGGAATGCCACTTCCACAGAGATTCCTTCGCTTTCGCCGGAAAAGAAAATGACATCATGAACGGTCTCCTTGGAACGGTTCATGTCTTTTATGAAGCCGATAATGCCTTCCGGCTCATGGTATGTAATTTTCTCCGGTTCTTCTTTTCTCTTATCTTCAAAAATGATGGTAAGCTTAGGGTTCAGATAAGCGGTCTCATGGAGACGGCTCTTGACCTCATCTTCCTTGAAACGTGTCTTATCAAAAATAGTGTCGTCCGGCAGGAAATTGATCGTCGTACCGGTCTCTCTGGTCTTACCGACAACGGGAAGCAGCCCCTCTACCAGATCCATCACGGGAACACCACGTTCATAACGGTCCTCATAGATGCATCCGCCACTCTTGACCCTTACAGTCAATCTTGTGGAAAGTGCATTTACCACGGAGGAACCTACGCCGTGCAGACCACCGCTGGTCTTGTAAGCGGAATTATCGAATTTACCTCCGGCATGCAGAGTCGTGAATACCAGCCGCTCCGCACTGATGCCT